>JADIMW010000057.1 GCA_017694415.1 Candidatus Caccoplasma merdipullorum | reverse complement strand
ATATTGTATAAATAAATGCTTCTTTATTATGGCGCGACAGTAGAATATTCTGCTGCATTAACGTCTCTTTCGGGCAATGCTTTTCCGTATATATGCCGTTTGTTCGTATATAATTGCTTGTTCGTCGATTAATGCGTTAAAAATAGCATAATTATTTTCGTTTTTATGCCCTTTTTGTGTAAATTTGCCGCGTTTTAATTGTAGTGATGCGTAAAGTATTTTTCTTGTTGTTGGTTTCGGTTCTCCTCTCTTCATGCAGCGAGTACAATAAATTGCTGAAGAGTACGGATTATGACAAACGCTTTGAATATGCCAAAACATATTTCGAACAGGGTAAATATTCCAGAACTTACAATTTGCTTAAGGATATAGTAACATTGTTCAAAGGTACGGGCAAGGCTGAAGAGTCGTTGTATCTGTTGGCTCGCAGCGCATACATGCAGAAAGACTATCAGTCGTCCGGCGCGCTTTTTACTGCATATTACAAGAATTATCCCAAAGGTGAGTATGCCGAACTTTCGAGGTATTATGCCGGTATAGGTTACTATAATGCATCGCCGGAGCCGAAACTCGACCAGAGCGACACATACAGAGCCATAGAAGAGTTGAACGGCTTTCTGGATTATTATCCGACAAGCGAAAAGGCCGATGAAATAAGGGCTTTGATGTTTACACTGCAGGAGAAACTTGCAGAGAAAGAATTGCTGAGCGTAAAACTTTACTATAACCTCGGCACATACAGGGGAAATAATTACGAGGCTGCCGTAGTAACGGCTCGCAACGCGCTTAAGGATTATCCCTATACCGAGTATAAGGAAGAGTTTGAGATATTGATACTTCGTTCGAGATATCAAGAGGCGTTGCACAGTGTCGATGAAAAGAAACGTGAGCGTTTCCGCAACGTTATAGACGAGTATTACGGATATACGAACGATTTTCCTGAAGGTAAGTATATAAAGGAGGCGAACAAGATTTTTGACGTAGCCCAGAAATATGTTACAGATTAATAAAACAATATAAAGAAGATGGACCATAAAAAGAGTAACATCCCTACCACTACTATCACCCGTGATGTAATGGCTTTGTGTAAAGATACCGATAACGTGTATGAGACGGTGGCTATAATCGCAAAACGTGCAAACCAGATTGCCGCAGAGATGAAAGCCGATTTGGAGAAAAAATTGCAGGATTACGCATCGTCGGCAACGGATAACAGTCTGGAAGAGGTGTTTGAAAACCGCGAGCAGATTGAAATATCGAAATATTACGAGAGAATGCCCAAGCCGACAATTATCGCTACAGAAGAGTATGCTGCAGGCGACATATACTTCAGACATGCGGACGAAGACGGCTTTAGCACAAAGCAAAACGAAGACTGACAAATTGCATAAAACGATGCTTTCGTACAAGAGTTTCGGGAATATCGGATACAGAACCGTATTATTCCCGCTCTTTTACCGTTTTTAATCTGATATGATTTTCGGCTGTCCCAAGAGGCAGCCTTGTTCTTTTTAAAATGAATAGAGATGAATAAGGAAATTGCAACTAAATACGACCCTTCTGAAGTTGAGGACAAGTGGTACCGGTATTGGCTCGAGAAGGGGTTCTTCAAATCGAAACCAGACAATCGCGAACCCTATACCATCGTTATCCCGCCGCCAAATGTAACCGGCGTACTGCATATGGGGCACATGTTGAACAACACTATTCAGGATATACTGATAAGGCGTGCCAGAATGACAGGTAAGAATGCATGTTGGGTACCCGGAACCGACCATGCGTCGATAGCTACCGAGGCGAAAGTGGTAAACAAACTGGCTTCTCAGGGTATTAAAAAGAGCGACCTTACCCGTGAAGAGTTCCTGAAACATGCATGGGACTGGACAAATACGCACGGGGGGATAATACTGAAACAGTTGCGTCGTTTGGGCGCGTCGTGCGATTGGGACCGTACAGCTTTTACCATGGATGAAATCCGCAGCCGTAGCGTAATAAAGGTCTTTGTCGATTTGTACGAGAAAGGGTTGATATACCGCGGCGTCCGCATGGTAAACTGGGACCCTAAGGCTCTTACTGCACTTTCCGACGAGGAGGTGGTATATAAGGAAGAACACAGCAAACTGTATTATCTCCGTTATATGATTGAAGGGGAAGACGGATATGCCGTGGTTGCAACTACGCGCCCCGAGACGATAATGGGTGATACCGCCATGTGCATAAACCCGAATGACCCGAAGAACGCCCACCTTAAAGGCAAAAGGGTAATTGTTCCGCTGGTCGGCCGTTCGATACCCGTAATAGAAGATGATTATGTGGATATTGAGTTCGGAACAGGGTGTTTGAAAGTAACTCCGGCGCATGATGTGAACGACTACATGCTGGGTGAAAAATACAATCTGGAATCGATAGACATATTCAACGACAACGGTACGTTGAGCGAGGCTGCCGGAATGTATGTGGGAATGGACCGTTTTGCCGTCCGTGAGCAGATAGAAAAGGATTTGGCTGCAGCAGGTCTTTTGGAAAAGGTTGAGGATTATACCAATAAGGTGGGGTTTTCCGAGCGTACCAATGTTCCTATCGAGCCTAAACTGTCGATGCAGTGGTTTTTGAAAATGGAACATCTTGCCGAGGTGGCACTCAAACCTGTTATGGACGGGGAGCTTATGTTCTATCCGTCGAAATACAAGAATACATACCGTTACTGGATGGAGAATATCAAGGACTGGTGCATTTCGCGTCAGTTGTGGTGGGGACACAGAATCCCGGCATATTATCTCCCGCAGGGCGGATTCGTTGTTGCGGAGACGGCAGAAGAAGCATTGCGTAAAGCTAAGGAAAAGAGCGGAAACGATGCCCTTACGCTTGCCGATTTGCGGCAGGATGAGGACTGTCTCGATACATGGTTCTCTTCGTGGCTTTGGCCTATATCTCTTTTCGACGGAATAAACAATCCCGGTAATGAGGAGATAAAATACTATTATCCCACAAGCGACTTGGTTACCGGCCCGGATATAATATTCTTCTGGGTTGCCAGAATGATAATGGCCGGATATGAATACGAAGGGAACATGCCTTTCCGCAAGGTTTACTTTACCGGTATTGTTCGCGACAAAATAGGACGCAAGATGTCAAAGTCGCTCGGAAACTCGCCCGACCCGCTGGAACTTATCGACAAGTACGGCGCTGACGGTGTCCGTATGGGAATGATGCTGTCGTCGCCTGCCGGAAACGATATTCTGTTCGATGACGCTCTTTGCGAGCAGGGTCGTAACTTCAACAATAAGATATGGAACGCGTTCCGTCTTGTAAAGGGGTGGAGCGTGGATGAAAACGCAACTCCTTCGGATAGCGCCGCAGTTGCCGTAAAATGGTTCGATGCTGTTTTGAAACAGGTTAATGCCGAGGTGGCCGACTTGTTCTCGAAATATCGTCTGTCGGAAGCTTTGATGACGATATACAAACTTTTCTGGGACGAGTTCTCTTCGTGGTATCTCGAAATGATAAAACCTGCATACGGTTCTCCCATCGATGCGGTAACTTATAACAGGACTTTGGAGTTTTTCGATATGCTGTTGAGGTTGTTGCATCCGTTCATGCCTTTTATAACGGAAGAGTTATGGCAGCATCTTGTTGAACGCAAAGACGGCGAATCGATAATGGTTGCCCAACTTCCCGCTGTCGAAGAGTACGATACGGAGATTATTGCCGTAATTGAGCGTTGTAAGGAGGTTGTTTCCGGAGTCCGTACCGTAAGGGCTCAAAAAGGATTGCCGAACAAGGAGGCTCTGGAACTTCAGGTAATGGGCGAGCATAATCCTGCAGCCGATTCTGTAATAATAAAACTTGCAAACTTGTCGGCGATAGAGAGCGTGGCGGAAAAGAGTCCTGCATCTGTAACGTTTATGGCTGGTACAACGCAATACTGCGTAAATGTCGGCGACAATATGGATGTTGAGGCCGAATTGAAGAAACTGGCCGATGAACTGAAGTATCAGCAGGGATTCCTTAAGACGGTTCTCGGCAAATTGTCTAATGAGCGTTTTGTGGCAAATGCTCCTGCAAAGGTGGTGGAGTTGGAAAGGAAAAAACAGTCCGACGCCGAAAGCCGCATAAAATCTATAGAGGAGAGAATGGCCGAGTTGAAACGGAAGTAAGTAAACGCATGTATTAGCCTGTTTCGAGCATGGTGTGGTGGTTATTGACTGACGGAAGCGATTGTTTGTGGAACTATATTGTTGTGCCGCTTATGGTCGTGTGTGCTTTGTGGTTTACCGTGAGGACACGATTCGTGCAGTTTATGATGTTCCCCGAGATGCTCAAACTTGCATACAGATCGAATAAGGTTGTACAAGGTAGCGGTAAACGGAGTATCTCGTCGTTCGAGGCATTTATTATATCGCTGGCCAGCAGAGTGGGGGTGGGGAATCTTGCCGGTGTTGCTCTTGCAATAACGGTGGGCGGTCCCGGCTCTATATTCTGGATGTGGGTAATGGCTGTATTGAATGCGGCGACGGCTTTTGTAGAGGCTACTTTGGCTCAGCTTTTCAAATCGCGTGCCGGGGATGCTTTTATAGGCGGCCCGGCATATTACATATATAAAGGTCTCGGAAGTCGTTTTGCCTCTGTTGTAATAGCTGTATTGTCGATTGTAACATTCAGTTTTACGATGTGTTCGGTGCAGGCCAATACGATTGCCATATCTGCCAAGGAGGCATTCGGTATCGACCCGTGGCTGTCGGCTGCTGTTGTTGCCGTACTGATGGTGGTGATAATATTCGGCGGCGTACAATGGATTGCTAAAGCAAGTTCTGCAATTGTCCCTTTAATGGCTGTCGCTTATATAGTAATAGTCGTATATGTGGTTGCTGTTAATTATTATAAGATACCTGACATATTATGTCTTATAATTGATGATGCTTTCGGTATAAGGCAAATTGTGGGCGGAGGTGTTGGCATTGCCATATTGCAAGGTGTAAAACGCGGTTTGTTGAGCAACGAGGCGGGTATGGGTTCTGCTCCGAATGCTGCGGCGGTGGCTACGACGGAACATCCCGTGAGTCAGGGTTTGATACAGGCTCTCGGCGTGTTTATCGATACGCTTGTGGTTTGCTCTTGTACGGCTTTTGTAATATTTACTTCGGATATTTATTCTTTTGGTACGGAATCGACGGGTATTGCGCTTACTCAGTTGGCTTTGAGCGATTCGGTCGGCGCATGGGCGTATCAGTTTATTGCAGTGCTGATATTCTTTTTCGGGTTCAGCACTTGCATAAGCAATGCTTATTATGGCGAATCGAACATGCGCTTTATCATAAACAACGGGTGGAGCGTAAACACATTCAGGGTGCTGATGGTTATATTCGTGGCGGCAGGGTGTATCGCATCGTTGAAATTTATATGGGCTCTCGCCGATTTCCTGATGATATTCGTCGTCCTTATAAATCTCGTGTCGATTACGAGTCTGGGACGGTATGTCTATATTTTGCTGACCGATTATAAGAAACAGAAACGTTCAGGAGTCGATACCCCGTTGTTCAGGAAAAAAGATACACCCGAACTCGACAATGAAAAAATAGAATGTTGGTAGAGCCGCTTCGTGTAATTTCTAAATCGGGGGTATATGGAGAATCTTGTTGTCCTGAATGATTTTATCTGGAATTATATTATGGTGGCCCTTATGGTGGGGTCGGCTTTGTGGTTCACCTTTAGGCTGCGTTTTGTGCAGTTCTCCATGTTTCCGGAGATGTTGCGGCTTATGGGTAAGTCGTCGCCTGCCGGGACTGTTTCAAAACGGAGTGTTTCGTCGTTCGAGGCTCTTATGCTTTCGTTGGCCAGCCGTGTGGGTGTAGGTAATCTGGCCGGTGTAACTCTTGCCATTACGGTTGGCGGGCCGGGTTCGATATTCTGGATGTGGGTCATGGCATTGCTTAATGCGGCTACTGCTTTTGTCGAAGCAACTTTGGCACAACTTTACAAAGTCCGCTCGAAAGGACTTTTCATCGGCGGCCCCGCATATTATATCGACAGAGGCTTGAAGTCCCGCTGGATGGCTGTTGCAGTCGTTTTCCTTACCGTCGTAACTTTCAGTTATACTTTTTGCTCTGTACAGTCGAATACTATTGCTATTTCTGTCGATAAGGCTTTCGGCATAGACAGGTATATATCGGCATTGCTTATCGGCGCTCTTATGTTTGCTGTGGTGTTTGGCGGGGTTCGCCGTATCGTGAAGATTACGGGCGTGCTTGTCCCGGTAATGGCTCTTGCTTATATATTTGTTGCGATATATGTTATCGTCTCGAATATTGACAGGATTCCGGAGGTGTTATCGTTTGTCATGGATAATGCATTCGGAATAAGACAGATTGCCGGCGGAAGCGTAGGTGCGGCTTTTATGCAGGGGGCTAAACGCGGATTATTCAGTAACGAGGCCGGTATGGGTGCCGCTCCTAATGCCGCTGCAACGGCCGATGTGCCTCATCCTGTTAATCAGGGACTGCTTCAGGCATTGGGCGTTTTTATCGATACCATACTTATTTGTTCTTGTACGGCATTTATTATTTTGCTTTCGGTGGCCGATGCTCCTTCGGGTCTTACGGGTATAGAGATGACGCAGTTTGCGCTCAGTTCCAGTACGGGACTTTGGGCATATCAGTTTATTGCCGTCATTGTTTTCTTTTTCGGTTTCAGTACATGTATAAGCAATACTTATTACGGTGAATCGAATATAAAGTTTTTGTCGGACAACCGTTTTATAATATCGGGTTTTAGAATTGTCGCCGTATTGCTGGTTATGGCCGGTGCGGTGATACCGTTGGAAATTATTTGGTCGTTGGCCGATTTTTTCCTTATTTTTATCGTATTTATAAATTTGATTTCCCTTATGGGGTTGGGAAAATATGTGTTTATGCTGCTCGATAATTATAAGGCGCAGAGGCGTAACGGTGTTAAGAAACCTGTTTTCAACAAGAAGCATATTCCGGAACTGGACAAGCCGGAGATTGAATGTTGGTGAGAGCAGTGGTTTTCTGCATTTTTAATGAAAGGGAAAGAGGAACATGGAGATTTTTAGTAATATAACTGATTTTATCTGGAACTATATCGTCATAGTCGTTATGCTTTTGTGCGCTCTTTGGTTCGGATTCAGAACGCGGTTTGTGCAGATAACGATGTTGAAGGAGATGTTCCGGGCTGTTAAGCGTTCGGGTACGACAGTCGGAGACAGAAAACGGAATATATCTTCGTTTGAGGCTTTCATGATTTCATTGGCGAGCAGGGTAGGTGTTGGTAATCTTGCCGGTGTTGCTTTGGCCATAACCGTAGGAGGACCGGGTGCTGTTTTCTGGATGTGGGTAATGGCTATTATAAATTCTGTGTCGGCTTTTATGGAATCTACACTGGCTCAGCTTTACAAGTCGCGTCGAAAGGATTCGTTTATAGGCGGCCCGGCATATTATATACAAAAGGGGTTACACAGCCGTACTCTTGCTGTTGTAGCTGTTGTGCTTAATATTTTTACTTTCAGCTTCGGTACATGTTCGGTGCAGAGTAATACGATGGCTATTTCGAATTTTGAGGCTTTTGGCATTTCTCCCGAAATTACTGCCGTTTTGATTGCTGTTATAATGCTTTTCATTGTTTTCGGCGGTATTCACAGAATTGCCAAGTTCAGTTCGGTTATTGTTCCGGTAATGGCTGCGGCGTATATATTGGTAGCGCTTTTTGTCGTTGTCGTGAATATACGGGAGGTGCCGACGGTGTTACTGGAGATTGTAAAAAATGCATTCGGTATAGAGCAGATTGCCGGAGGTAGTGTGGGGGCTGCTTTTATGCTTGGTACTAAACGCGGACTTTTCAGTAACGAGGCGGGTATGGGTTCTGCTCCGAATGCTGCGGCTACGGCCGATGTTCCGCATCCTGTAAATCAGGGGCTTATTCAGACACTGGGCGTATTTGTCGATACTTTGTGCATTTGTTCGTGTACGGCTTTTATCGTTATGTTGTCCGCATCGGATATTCCCGACGGCACGACTGGTATCGCTCTTACGCAATATGCGTTGAGCAAGGAGATAGGGGCATGGGCGTATCCGTTTGTGGCGTTGATAATTTTCATATTCGGCTTCAGTACATGTATAGGTAATGCGTATTATGGCGAGGCCAACATGAGGTTTCTTACGAACAACGGGAATATCATAGATTTGTTCCGGATAGTAATGGTGCTGGTGGTTGTTGCCGGTGCTCTTGTTTCTCTTGAGACAGTATGGGTTATTATGGATTTCCTTATGGCTTTTATGGTTATAGTAAATCTCGTTGCGATAACGGCAATGGGCAATAAGGTATATTTGTTGTTGAAGAATTACAGGATGCAGCGTAAACAGGGTATAGAAAATCCTGTATTTCGTAAAAAGGAGATTCCGGCGTTGGATGTCCGAGATGTGGAGTGTTGGTAGGGTTTTTGTTTTATGCGTAACTATATTTGTATGAGAATAGGAATGAAACTTCCGGCGGTGTTGTTTTGCTTTGCCGTATTTGTTTTGCCTGCATGGGGAGAAATAGGCCTGCCGATGAAGATACCGTTTGCAATAACGGCCAATTTCGGAGAGTTGAGGACGAATCATTTTCATACGGGGCTTGATATGAGGGCTCCGATTAATACTCCGGTTTATGCCGTTGATTCGGGTTATGTGTCGAGAATTTCCGTTTCGTCGGGCGGGTATGGCAATGCTCTTTATATCGACCACCCGTCGTTGGGTATAACGACTGTTTACGGGCATCTTAATTCTTTCTCGCCCGAAATAGAAAAGAGACTTCATGAAGGTCAGCAGAGATTGGGGTTTTATGCGGTCGATTTATATTTCTCGCCCGATGATATTCCTGTTAAAAGAGGGGAGATGGTTGCCCGTTCGGGTAATCGGGGGAGCAGCGGAGGTCCGCATCTTCATTTCGAAGTGCGTGAAACAATAAGTGAAAGACCGCTCGATCCTTTGAAGTATTATAAAGACCGCCTTAAGGATACGCGTCCGCCGTCGATACAGTCTGTTTCAGTTATGCAGTATCCCGGTGTGGCGGGTGAAAGATGTCTTGATAAATATTCTGTTTCTGCCGGTGGCTCGGCAAAACGCGTAAAAGAACCGATAAAGGCATGGGGTAAAGTTGTCCTCGGTGTGAAAGCGTATGATTATGTTACGGGTATGTCGAATATATACGGAGTTCGCAGCGTTAAACTTTACAAGGACGGGGAACTTGTATTTTTCTCGCAGATTGATACGCTCGATTTTTCGCTCGGCAGGATGATTAATACTTTTGTGGATTATCGCGACTGGATGGAGAACCGTTCGTTTTATATGCAGAGCTATGTTTCTCCGGGTAACCGCCTTCCGTTTTACAAGGTGGCCGTAAAC
>JADIMW010000056.1 GCA_017694415.1 Candidatus Caccoplasma merdipullorum | reverse complement strand
AATTTATTGTTTTTAAATTGTAAAATTAAAGGAAATGAAAAAGTTAGTTTTGTTTTTCGCAGTTGCCTTTGCAATGTCGTTTGCAGCTTGTACAAAACCTGCTGCTGAAGAAGCTACAGTAGAAGAAGCTGTTGTAGAAGAAGTAGTAGCTGATAGCGCTGCTGTTGATAGCACAGTTGTTGATAGTGCAGCTGTTGACTCTGCTGTTGTAAAATAATTCAGTAGAAGAAGTCTAAAAGAAAAAGAGAGCGACACACAGTGCCGCTTTTTTTTTGCGACACCGGCCGAAAGGTCGGTTTTTTTTGTCGCTTTCCGTATTGCGATATGAGAGAAGAAAACACGTAACGGCAAAAGCGAAGAAAAAAACGCAGGAGGCAATCCGGGAAGCGTAAATAATGCGTTTGGCAGCTATTAGTACGGCAGGTTGTCGATATGCGTGAAAACGGCAGGCATGTCGCATCGTCTCACAATCGGTATAGCCTTATGGATAACGGCTTTTGCCGATAAATAAAAAAGGGAAGAAAAATATAAAAAAATAGCCGGGAAAACCGGCCTTAAAACAGATTTACGAAAAATTCGCGGAATGAGGGGGATTCGAACCCCCGAATCGGTTTTGCCGATTACACGCTTTCCAGGCGTGCCTCTTCAGCCACTCGAGCACCATTCCATTAGTCAAGGCCACCGCTTTTAAACAAAGCCGCCGTCGATTCCCGTGAAAATACTTCCATGTAAACCGCGGAGCTACAAAACATGCAGCGAACCCCTTTACGTCTTGCAAAGGTAATACAAAGAAAAATATTGACAAAGAAAAAAATAAAATAGCCGATTAAAAAATAACCTCCATGCCAGATGATGCATAACACGGTTTATATAAGCACAGAAACAACTTTGTTTTGGAAAATATCCGTCAAAACCATATATTTGCATATAATGCGACAATTTATAAATAACACAATATAACGATAAAGAAAATGAAAAAACTGTTCAGCTGCATAATGGCAGTATTAGCCGCAGTATCGGCTACCGCAGTGGCAGAAGAAGCTCCACCCGCACCGCTCTATCCGTTGCCGAACCAAAGGCAGATGTATTATCTGCACAACCCCAATGCCGCATTCATACATTACGGCATGAACACCTACACCGACAAGGAGTGGGGAAACGGGTTCGAAGAAGCATTGCTTTTCGACCCCCCGTGCGATACGATAAATACCGACCAGTGGGTGTCATTGTTAAAAGAGTGCGGGTTCGACAGAGTAATCCTTACCTGCAAACATCACGACGGTTTTTGTCTCTGGCCGTCTAAAGCCAACAAAGAAGCCCCGCACACAATAGCGCAGACAACATATCAGAACGGGCAGGGCGATTTGCTCGAACAACTCTCCCAATCATGTACAAAATACGGATTGGACATGGGAGTCTATCTGTCGCCGTGGGACGCATACGAAGAACATGTAGGCGGGCACTACAACAATGCCCTGTATAACGATTTTTACGACGAACAGCTGATAGAAGTCCTGAGCAAGTACGGACGATACAATCCCGAATTGGGACGACGGGAGATAGTGGAAATATGGTTGGACGGAGCGACAGGAACAAATTCCCCTCCCGTATATGACTTCGACCGTTTTACCGAAACAATGCGCAAATACCAGCCCACGGCATTTATCTGGATAGACGCATTGCCCGGATTCATCGAATGCGTGTCGGGCGATACCTGCAAGGTCGATGGCGCATGGGCGATGAACGAAGCAGGGCAAGCCCCCTATCCCTGTTGGAACAAAATGTCGCTCGACGGTAAAAACGCCAACGACTGCAAGAACCGGCCCGAAGGAGACTATTTCCTGTTGCTCGAAGCCGACGTGTCCGTGCGCAGCGGATGGTTTTACGGCGACGGCAGCAATCTGAAGAGTGCCGAAGACCTTTTCAACGAACGCTACATGAAATCCATAGGACGCGGAATACCACTGATACTCAACGTCCCGCCCGACAAAAACGGACTGATAACCGAAGAATACGCAGCAGAGTTGCGCAAATATCGCGGATATATCGATTCCACATTTGCCGCCACGTTAATACCACAAGGAAGCAAGGCATACTCCCCCGACGGAAGCAGAGGGAAAAGCTATCTCCCCGAAAAAGTACTGGACGGCAATTACGACACCTATTGGTGTATGCCGGGCGATAAAACCGAAGGAAGCATAGAAATAGAGTTCGGCAAAGAAATAGAGTTCGACATAGTAGAAATACAAGAATACATACCGCTCGGACAAAGAATATCCGGGTGGAAAGTCGAAGTAAAAAGCGGAGGACAATGGTTGCCATTCGCAGTCGGCTCAACCGTAGGATACCAATATCTGGCAAAAGGAAACCCCGTATCGGCGACAGGGTTGAAACTGACGATAACATCCTCCCTCGCGCTGCCGTTGATAAACAACATCGCGGTATATAAGACCTGTGCAGGATTATCGGCACAAACCATAGGCAAAGAAGGCGACGACAACCTTATAGTGATGCAGAAAGAATACATCGCCGCATCCGAAACAGATACCGCCGTAAACGTAACGGTAGAATTGCACAACCCCGTATCCGACAAGGTAACGGTAAACATAGCCACATTACCCGGAACAGGAGTACAAGGAAAAGTATATCAGGACAAGAGCGGAGTATTGACATTCGAAAAAGGAGAAACACAAAAAAGTTTCAGTGTAGAAATAATAGACAACACCAATAACGAAGGAGCAAAAGACTTCTATGTAGTCATATCCTCGCCGTCCGAAGGAGCCGTAATAGGAGCCCGTAACATGACCCGCGTATGGGTCGATGACGACGAAAACCCGGCACCCGGATACGAGATAACCCTCACCACATCAGGCAAGTCAGGCGGTAAGGCCATATTCCTCGTTCCCGAAGCCGACAAAGGCGCGAAGAAGATAAAGACGAACGTACCGGCACAAGTCGAAGCAATCCCGTCCGACGGATATGATTTCTGCGGGTGGACAGACGCCAAGAGCGGCGAGAAACTCTCCGACACCCCCCGCTATATATACGAAGGTTTCAAAAACATAACCCTTAAGGCACTCTTCAAAAAGAAGTAGGCTTTGGATGCGACATGCGAAAACGCCGAGGAAGAGCAGATGATTTGCTCTCCCTCGTCGTTTATATTATATATACTGAAAATAAGCATCCGTAAAAGTCGGCGTAATACAGACCCATAAACGACAATGCACCCCTCCCGGCAAAGTAAAAAACAAGAAACCGACCATAATATTTTAAGTCGGTTTCTTGTTTAGGGTATAAAATATAAAGTATCCGCCTTCCGTTTTTTACGGGCAGTTCGGTTTACTGCCTCTCTAAAAGGAACTGTTTCAGACGACTGAACATCGGCGGAATTACGACGCTCTGTTTTTCGCCGCGCATAAATGCCTGCAGCTTTTCGGGAATCTCCACATTCTCGCCTATAACCCCTTCAACCGTGTCGAGGAACTTGGCAGGGTGCGCCGTTTCGAGGAAGAACCCTTTCTCGCCCGGCTGCAACATCTCTTCCAACGCCCTGAATCCGCAAGCCCCGTGCGGGTCGAGCAGATAACCGTGGTTGCGGTAAGTCTTGTCGATAGTCTCGCGAATCTGGTCGTCGTTGTACGATACCCCGCTTATCTCGGCGCAAATCGCCTCGTGCGAACCTTTGTACAAGTCAAGGATTCTTGCGAAATTGCTCGGGTCGCCCACGTCCATTGCATTCGCTATCGTGGCTACCGACGGTCTCGGACGGTATTCGCCGGTATTCAGATATTCGAGGAACACGTCGTTGCGGTTGTTGGCTGCGATAAAGCGTTTGATTGGAAGTCCCATCTTCTTGCCGAAGAGGCCGGCGGTAATATTGCCGAAGTTTCCGCTCGGTACGCAGCACACCACGTTGTCCGTATTGCCCGCCTTTACCATTTGCGCATAAGCATAGAAATAGTAGAAAGCCTGCGGCAGGAAGCGTGCAACATTTATCGAGTTGGCCGAAGTCAGTTTCATTGCCGCGTTCAGTTCCTTATCCATGAACGCCGACTTTACAAGAGCCTGACAGTCGTCAAAAGTCCCTTCCACCTCGATAGCCGTAATGTTTTTGCCGAGAGTGGTAAACTGTTTCTCCTGAATCTCCGTAACCTTTTTGTGCGGATAGAGGACATAGACCTTTATCCCGGGCACGCCGAGGAATCCGTTGGCTACCGCACTCCCCGTATCGCCCGACGTGGCAACAAGTACGTTTACCTCCTTCTTGTCGTTCGACTGCGCTATGAAGTGCCCGAGCAGACGCGCCATAAAACGCGCCCCCACATCCTTGAATGCCAAAGTAGGGCCGTGGAACAGTTCGAGAGAATAGATATTCTCCGTTACCTGTACCAGAGGCGTGTCGAACGACAACGTGTCATAAACAATCTTACGCAGAGTATCGGGCTCTACATCTTCGCCGAAGAACTCTTCCGCAACGGTAAATGCAATCTCCTTGAACGGCATTTCCGCTATATGGTTGAAAAACGGTTTAGGCAGCAGTTTTATCCTCTCCGGCATGTAAAGCCCCTTGTCGGGAGCAAGACCCCTTACTACGGCTTCGGCCAGCGAGGCATCGGGAGCCTGCCTGTTTGTACTGTAATATCGCATTTTAAGTTATGGTTATTTTTTAAAAAGAGTTTCAATAAAATCGTGTCCGGCAATAGTCCCGTACCCCCCCTGCTTTGCGCTCTCCTCGTCATAAACGGTAACGCCGTCGGGTTCCATACCCGGTTTCCATATCACGAACGGTACGGCATCGCTCGAATGCGTGCGGATGCGGCACGGCGTCGGGTGGTCGGGCAGCAGGGCGACAGTTACGTCG
>JADIMW010000055.1 GCA_017694415.1 Candidatus Caccoplasma merdipullorum | reverse complement strand
GTCGAACGAATGCAATATCGGATATAGAATCATAGTTTTAAAAATAAGCAACAGTATCCGCAATGTTTTTCCTTTTTCGCATTCGGGCAACATAATTGGATTGATACTGAACGGCAGCGACGGCAACGTTTTAAACTGTTTTTATAAAGCATGCAATATTTGCAAACCGTGTAATGCTGCTGTTTCAATCTTGGATAACGGAAATATGGTTATAAGCAGTTCTGATATCAGGAAGGGAAAAATATCGGCGAAAAAGATATACCCGACCGACAAGCGTTTGGACGATTATCTGTCGCCTCTTAACGGTCCTGTCCGGAGAAACGGCTGCTTGGATTGATGTCTTTTGTCCTTTTATAATATTGCATGTGCGGATTTCGATGCCGGTAATTGTCGCCGCACGGGAATGTCATATTTTTATTTTAGGGGGCGTTATAATACGGCTTTTATAAATAGCTGAATGCAACAGTAACGGACGTCCGCTTTTTTGATAATTCCGATTTAACCGTTTATCTCTTTTATCGTTTCGGCGTTGCACAATTTAAGAAGCCGTACAGGTATTCAAATTTCCTGCACGGCTCTTTTTTTTGTATTTCATCCCGACAGACTCTGTTCTGAATCTTTTGGATGGTTTGCCGCCTTTTGAACGGAAAGATTTTGTTCCGCCTTATGGATTGCTATTCATCCACTTCTTCGAACATGTCTTTGCCTACTCCGCATAACGGGCATACCCAGTCTTCGGGTATATCTTCGAATGCTGTTCCGGGTTCTATACCGCTTTCGGGATCGCCTGCTTCCGGATCATAGACCCAGTCGCACACTGTGCATTTGTACTTCTTCATAATACTTATTTTTTAGTAAAACAATCTCCGCAAATTTAATACGGATTATTTATATATTATGGCATTTTTGGATAATGCTTTTATAAATTCTCCTTTTAGCGAATCGGATATTGGTATGTATTCTTTGCCGAAGACTATTCTGTTGCGTTCTATTACCTTTACTTTGTCGATATTTACGATGAACGAACGGTGTACACGCATGAACTTGTCGGCCGGCAACAGTTCTTCCATTCCTTTAAGGCTCATCAGGGAGGTTACAGGTTCGGCCTTCCCTTCCAAGTGGATTTTAACATAATCCTTAAGACCTTCTATATACTGTATGTCTTTTATCTCTACTTTTTTAAGTTTGTAGTCGGACTTGACAAATATCGATTCGACCGGCGACGCATCTGTCTTGTTGCTTTTTGCCACAAGAGCTTTTTCTGCCGCATTCAGGAAATCGGAATATGGAATAGGTTTCATGAGGTAATCGAGAGCGTTCAGCCTGTAACTCTCTACGGCATATTGTTCAAATGCCGTTGTAAATATTATCTTGCTGCGGTCTCCTACCATTCTCGAAAAATCGAGCCCGTTCAACTCGGGCATCTGAATATCGAGGAATATGAGATCGGGGGTGTTTTTTAAAATATCTTCCAATGCCTTTACGGGATTGGAGGATGAACCCGCGAGTTCGAGAAACGGGGTTTTCCTTACGTACCCTTCCAACAATTTTATAACCAAAGGCTCGTCGTCTATTATATAACACGTTACTGTCATGATTGTTCCTCCGTTCTTTTTACCGGCAATATCAATATTGCCACATATTTTTTATCGTCGTGTTCTGTATTGTAAACATAATCCGAACCGTATATCAAATCGAGACGTTTGCGAAGATTCGATATTCCTATACCGGAACCGCTGTTATCTTCTTTGCCTTTCGGAAAGTAACTGTTCTCGACTTTACAGATTATTCCTTGCTCGTTGAGTTTTATATCGATTGTCAAAAACGACGGTTTGGTAGTGCTTACGCCATGCTTGAACGCATTCTCCACCAGCGATATGAACATCAGCGGTGCCACCATAACGCCTTCGGAGTCCTTGGGTAAATCGACTGTTATCTCCAAATTGTCGTTCATCCGCAATTTCATAAGGGACACGTAATCTTCTATAAACCGCAACTCTTTCGAAAGTTGTATGTATCGGGATTTGTCGTTATACAGCACATGACGCATCATGTCGCTCAACTGTAATATTGATAGACGTGCTTTGTCGGGTGATATGTCTATCAACGCATATATGTTGTTGAGGGTATTGAACAGGAAATGCGGATTTAACTGATTTCTGAGGCTTTTAAGTTCCGCTTCTGTTCTGCCGCGCTCCAGATCTTTTACTTCCCGTTCGGCCTTGTTCAAACGGTATATGGCTTTTATGGCTATGGCCATTCCTATCATAAGCATAAGCGGGAGTATCTTCCCCATTATAAACAGCGGCAGATTGTGTCTGAACGGATGGACAGGACGGAAAATATCAAATCCCCCACCTCCCATACGCGGGTGGAACATATATCCGCGCCGCGGAACGTTCATGTCGGGAGCTACAAATCCGTTCATTATATCAAAATCCATCTTTTCCCATGCGAAAATTATCAACGCCAACAGCCCTACGAGGACTATATTGAATATGACATATTTGCTCCTTTGGGAGTATAGATACTGGTCGATGAGGAAAGTATAGTTGAAGAAGAATACCACTACCAGAGACCATACGAACATGAATGTATGCGCCATTCCTCTGAAATCTCCTATATTGCCGGAATTTCCGAACACTACAAAAGCAACGGGTATAATGAATATCAACATCCATAAAAAAGATATGCTGCTTTTACTCGGTATCGTCTTTTCATATCCTGTTGTTTTTAATATATATAGGGTAAGCCGATATGCTATAATAACACAATCCCCGCAACATGTCGCGACATTATGGACGAAGAGAGGGAATATCCGTATCAACAGCGGCATTCTCTCTATCTGGCTTGTTGTATATCCCTGTCGGTAAGATACTTTACAACTGTGTTTCTGTTTTACAATTCTTCGGTAAAGTCGTTTATCACCTTGTCGGCAAGAGGCTTTATCATCTCTTCGGGATTTGTCGTGGCCAATCCTACTACATACATGCCGGCCGACTTCCCTGCTTTTAGTCCCAATATCGAATCTTCAAAGACGCAGCACCGTGCCGGCGGTACGTTTAATTTTTCTGCCGCAAGAAGATAGCAATACGGATCGGGCTTGGAGCGTATCATGTCATCGGCCGTAACCGTTACGTCGAACTGCTCCTTGAAACCGGGATATAGAGAATATATTTTTTTCATCTTCTTATTGCTCGAACTTGTAACTAATGCGGTCTTGTAGCCTGCTCTTACTGCTTTCGACAAATAATCCGAAGCTCCCGGTATATATTCGGGCGCCATCCGGCTTTCGAATTCATCGACCAGAGATATCACCTTCTCTTTCATCTCGGGCGACGGGAAATACCTGTCCAATATGTCTTTCAGCGTCGCACCTTTTACTTTCGAAAAAATATCATCATCTTCGGGCAGGAGAGGCAACAACTTGTCTTTCCAGAATTCGGTATATGCCGTTTCAGTATCGAGCAGAACACCGTCCATATCGAACAAAAGCGCGGTTATGTTTTCGGGTAGGGACATATCTTTCCTGTTTTATTCCGAATGCAAATTTAAAACATAATGTCATTTTTAAGACATAATACAATTATATATTAATTCTTCTCTTTAAATTTACATGTAAACATTCCGCCTTTGCATATCGGTTAAAAAAGGATAAACAGACTTAACCCGTTTGCTATTGCCAAGGTTAATGCATACCTTTACGTATATGGTTTTCTCTCCTTTTCGAGAAATAACTGTTATTTGGTTTTCATGTATGACCGACGGGAAAGAGATTGTTTTGCGTGAAAGCGATTTTTTATGTCGGGAATACGGAACACTTATTTAATAAATATACATGCCGGTTTAAACACAGGCATTTTTTAATGCGGCATATTGTCTTTTAAACTTAATCCTAAATAAAACAGGAAATGAGGAAGGAAAAAACAGAACGGTCGATAAAGATTCCGGAACTTGTATTTCAACATAGCACGGATGTTCAGATTTCCATAGTAGAAGATTTGAGCGCTTTGCAAAATGAGGGTTGCGACGTTTTGATAAAAAACGTAATTGCGGTGCTGTGCACCAACGGTTCGGCGTCTATCTGCATAAACGACAGGAATCTGGAGATTAAGGCTAACGACATACTTATATGCCAGCCTCATACTCTTCTTGAAGGGTATAATACAAGTTTCGATTTCAAAGGATTCTGCATAATGCTGTCGAAAGAGTATGTTTACAGGATTTCAATGATTTCGGGCGGCAACTGGGACATAAAGGTTTTTATCGAGGACAACCCTATTCTTTCTCTTACCGACGACGAGGTTGAGACTTTCAGCTTATATTATAACCTGATAAAGAAAAAACTGGCCAATAAATCGGGAAGCCACCGAAAAGAACTGCTGGATTCCCTGCTGGGAAGTTTCATGTTCGAACTTCACGACATAATCGAGCGTTTTATCGAACTGACTCCACCCACTTTCTCTTCGGCAGAAAACATTTTCAGAGAATTTATAAAATTGCTATCGTCGTCTTTCCCCAAAAAACGTGATGTCTCATATTATGCCGATGCTCTTAACGTAACGCCAAAATACCTGTCTGCCGTATGCAAAAGCGTATGTGGGCATACGGCATTCGACCTTATAAGCAAATATGTAGTCAAAGACATTGAATACATGCTTAAGAAGCAGGAAAAAAGCATTAAAGAGATTGTTAATGAGCTCGATTTTCCAAACATATCGTTTTTCGGGAAGTACGTAAAGAAACACCTCGGCGTACCTCCGAGAAGATACAGGGAGATTTTATTTAAAAAGACGTCCGGCTTCGGCAACACCCAATCGGGAAAGAGCGAACCCGAAGAGACTGCGACTCACGACACGATATAACGCAGTATTTAATATGCTCGCACCGCTGTCGGCATGCAAACAGCCGAAGATTTTACTTAATGCGTAAACAGTATTATATTTCATGCTAAACCATAATTGCGGGAATCGTTCCATAAGCAGCCGGATAAGACGACGGCAATACGGAAATTCCAATCTGCCCAATAACTCTTCGGCTTTTTTCGGATTATCACTTTTTATTAGTACTTTTGTTTTAAATTAGAGACGGTATAAAATTCAGCGGCGAGAGTTTTTACAGTGAAGGGGAAGAGAGACTTCCGACCGACAGTAGAAATATCTTCGGGCTATGTTTAAATGAAATTTTTTAAAGATATAATCGCATGTTTTCAGGAATAGTTGAAGAGTTCGCTACCGTAGAATCGCTTGTGAAGGACGGCGGCAACTTACATATAACGCTTAAATGTTCTTTTACCGACCAGTTGAAGATAGACCAGAGCATAGCGCACAACGGCGTATGTCTTACTGTAGTGTCGATAGACGGCGCATGTTACACGGTAACGGCCATACAAGAGACCCTCGACAGGAGCAACCTCGGTCTGTTGAAAGAAGGAGATAAGGTAAATATCGAAAGGAGTATGTTGATGAACGGTCGGTTGGACGGGCATATTGTTCAGGGACACGTCGATACGACGGCAAAGTGTACCGACATTGAAGAGTGCGACGGAAGCCGGTACTACACGTTCAAATACAAGTTCGACAAGGCAAAAGCCGCCGAAGGGTACATGACTGTCGAAAAAGGGTCGGTTACGGTAAACGGCGTAAGCCTTACCGTATGCGACAGCAAAGACGATTCGTTCAGAGTAGCCATAATACCTTACACGTTCGAACACACCAATTTCCACACCATACAACCGGGAAGCACGGTAAACATAGAATTCGACATAATAGGAAAATATATAAGCCGCCTGCAAAAATATTCGACGGCAAACGACTAAAAACACCATAAGATTATGAGCGACCAGAGATACAACTTGCGCGGAGTATCGGCATCGAAAGAAGATGTACACAATGCAATAAAGAATATAGACAAAGGGATATTTCCCGGAGCATTCTGCAAGATAATCCCCGACATACTCGGCGGGGACGATAAATACTGCAACATTATGCACGCCGACGGTGCAGGGACGAAATCGTCATTGGCCTACGTCTATTGGCGCGAGACGGGAGATTTGAACGTATGGAAAGGGATTGCGCAGGACGCACTGATAATGAACATCGACGACCTGTTGTGCGTGGGTGCGACCGACAACATTCTGGTTTCGTCCACAATAGGACGTAACAAAATGCTTATTCCCGGAGAAGTAATATCGACAATAATAAACGGTACCGAAGAACTGCTCGCCGAATTGAGAAGCCTCGGCGTAAACGCATACCTTACGGGTGGCGAGACGGCCGACGTGGGAGACCTCGTCAGGACCATAATAGTGGACAGTACGGTAACATGCCGCATGAAACGCGAGGATGTAGTATCGAACCACAACATACGCCCCGGCGACGTTATCGTCGGACTTGCATCGTTCGGGCAGGCCACATACGAAAAAGAGTACAACGGCGGTATGGGCAGCAACGGTTTGACATCGGCGCGCCACGACGTCTTCTCGAAATACCTTGCCGGGAAATATCCCGAAAGTTTCGATGCCGCCGTACCTGACGAGTTGGTTTACTCCGGCAACCTGAAACTGACCGACATGATTGAAGGGTTGGGCATTGATGCCGGAAAACTCGTCCTCTCCCCCACCCGCACCTATGCTCCCGTAATCAAGAAAATACTGGAATCGTTCCGTCCGAAGATTCACGGCATGGTACACTGCTCGGGCGGTGCCCAGACGAAGGTAATGCATTTCGTAAACGGTGTGAAGGTGGTAAAAGACAACCTGTTCCCGGTTCCGCCGCTGTTCAAGACGATACAGGAACAGTCGGGCACGGACTGGAAAGAGATGTACAAGGTTTTCAACATGGGACACAGAATGGAGATATACGTGTCGCCTGAATACGCCGACGAGATTATCGCCATAAGCAAAAGTTTCGGAATCGACGCCCGCATTGTAGGACACGTGGAAGAGTGCGACAAAAACACACTTGTAATAGATTCGGAATTCGGAGTGTTTGAATATTGACGGCGGAATGAAAAAGGGTATAGACAGCGCAATGGACAAATGCGAACAGCTTGCAGAACTGATTCGCATAATAAAGGACGGGGGAGAAAACGCACCCCGTCTGCTTTACGACCTTGCTGCTGAAAAATGCAATGAAATATCGCAGCTGCTTACCGGCAGGAATACCGGTTATTTCGACGAGAAAGGCAATGATGCCGGACAGGTTGAAGTAAACACGGACGACAATGATGCAGAGGCAGACACCCCCGGAGAGATGACAGCTGCCGGAACTGTGATTGAAATTACCACTCCCGCCGAAGAAGGAACTGACGATTCGGTATCGGCAGAAACAACGGAAACCACGCCCGACAATCCTGATTTTTGCGAGGAAAACAGCATTATCGG
>JADIMW010000054.1 GCA_017694415.1 Candidatus Caccoplasma merdipullorum | reverse complement strand
CTTTTATGCCTCTATGGATTTGATTTAAAGGGAAAAGGGAGTAAGGACATCTTTAAGCCTTAACAAATTAAATAGACGCGATGTATCGAAACATTAAAATCCCGATAAGAAAATTAGTGGAAAAAAAATATCGGGTATTATTAATGATATTGTTCTGTTGTATTTTTCATTCTGCCTATTCCCAGAAAATAGCGTTGAAGACCAATGCGGTTTTGTGGGCTACAGTATCACCGAACTTATCGGCCGAGTTTGTAGTATCGCATAACATGTCCGTCGATTTGTCCGCATCGTTCAATGTATGGTCTCCGTACAACGGAATCAAAATGGATCATGTTTCGGTTTCCCCGGAGGTACGGTATTGGTTTCAGCGACCAATGGCTCAGCATTTTCTCGGAGTTACGCTTCTGTACATGAACTACGACATGGGATACAAAGGGACGTTATACGACGGGCAGGCTTTAGGCGGTGGAATAACATACGGTTACAACTTCGTATTGGGCAAACACTGGAATCTGGAACTTACGGCAGGAGTAGGAGCGATGTTCCATTGGCAATATCGTTACAAGGAAGAAGAGCAACGCCCGTTGGACTACAATAACTTCGGGTGGAATGCAGTTCCGGTAAAACTTGGTGTGAACATATCATATGTAATCTTCTAATAATCGAGTCATAAATGAAACTTTCAATAAAGATATTAATGTCGCTGCTGATTGCATTAGCAATAATGCCGACAATATCATACGCCCAGAATATACGAGTAACCGGAGTTGTACGCGGTAACAACGGCGAACGTATTCCGGGAGTCTCCATTACCGATTTGGGAAACCAGAGAGTTGTAGGTTTGACCGATGACGACGGTAAATATTCCATAATATTATCCCCCAACGCAACAGTACAATTTTCCTGCATGGGATATTCGTCGCTAAAAGAGAAGATAAAAGGACGCTTGACAATCGACGTAGAGTTGGAATCCACAGCCAACCAGATGGAAGAAATAGTCGTTACAGCAAACATAATAAGTACCATAATATTCGAGCCGTCCGAGATAGAAGTCGTAGGAAACTATTTCCATCTCCGTACCAGATACAAAGTGCCGGCATCGATGATGGCCGGCGACAGGCGTTTAGTGGTGCAGCCTACAATATACAACGTAACCCGAAAGAAAACCTTCTTCCTTCGCCCCGTAGTATTGGACGGCCGGGAATATCTGCTGACACAAAACAGAATGTACGGATTCGATATAAGTCGCGACACACTCTCCCCATACATACAAAAGAGCCAGATGTCCCGTCAGGGTGAAATAATAGCATACCACGATTCGGCATATATCGAAAACAGTCGCGACGATTACCGTGCCGACGTATTCATGTCGGTCGAAGACTATAAAAAGATTCTGAATGTAGATACCATATCCATAGCCCACGGAACAGTAAACCCGTTACGGTTCTTCGACTACAATCTCGGAGCGCGCGACCTTACCGATTCGGCATACATACCGAAACCCGAGTTGCAGTTGCGTAACGACAAAGGAGAAGTACATTTGACCTATCTGCCGGGAAAATCGCAAATCGACGAAAGTGATCCCGAAAATGTCCGTCAGTTGGAGATGCTCAGAAGAAGAATAACAGCACTCGAAACAAATCCCGATGCCCGACTCGAGTCGGTTGTCATCAGCGGAATCTCATCGCCCGATGGAAATTATAACAGTAACGTCGTGCTGGCCAAAGAACGTATGGCAATATCGAGAGATATAATACTGTCATATGTCAGCCCCGAACGAAGAGAATTCCTGACGGTCGAATCGGATTCAAAAGTAGAGTCGTGGGAACCTGTATATGATATGATGGTAAGAGACTCTCTGAACGAGCAGGCTGCACAACTTCGCGACATAATAGACCGCTATCCCGGCAACCCCGACAGACAATTCGCCCATATCAGCAAACTGCCATATTACAGAACGATAATAGTACCCAAGTACCTCCCCGAACTTCGAAGAGTAGAATACAACTTCGGGTACTCCATATATCGAGTACTAACAGACGAAGAGATAGCCGAACTATACAAAAAAGACTATTCAACATTCTCAAGGTACGAATTCTACCGCATGTTCATGATGGCCAAAGACGATATAGAACGCGAAACACTATACAAGCAGGCATTGGAGATGTATCCGCGCTTTATGCTTGCCGCGAACAATCTTGCCGCATTGTATATAAAGCAAGGACGTTCCGATGAAAATATTCTGAAGCCGTTTATAAACGAAAAAGCGCCGGAAGAAGTATTGTCCAACCAGATAGTTGCTTATCTCGACAGGTGGAAATACGACAGTGCCGATTCCGTATCGATGCTGATGAAAGAAACAGCAACATCCGAATACATAAAATCGGTAACAAACGCCTTAAATGGAAACTATGAAGAAGCCATGCGCACGTTCGGGTCGCAAGGCGGCATAAACGAAGTAGTCCTGCTATTGGCAATGAAACGGAATGAAGAAGCGTGGGAAAAAGCGCAGGAGCTTCCCGACGAATCAGCCAGAGTAATGTACGTAAAAGCGATAATAGCCAACAGGTTAGATAAAGTAGTAGAAGCCATAAACTATATAGAAATGGCTTTGGAAATGGATCCGTCGTTGCGAGAGATAGCCGAAGTAGATGCGGACGTAAAAGATTTGTTATAGAGAGATGAAAACCATATATAAAAAAATCGGAATGACAGCAACAAAAAGGATATTGGCATATATCCTGTTCATATGTTTTGCCGTATCAGGAGCAACAGCCCAGTTCAATGCTCTCGATTATCGTTTGCAGAAACGTCCGAAATTGGAAAAATTCGATTCAGATAATTTCTTCGACAATACATTTGTAAGCGGTTCGTTCGGTGTACAGTTCAATACAACCGGCAATAAAGCCGACAGAGATATAGGCCCGGTAGCACGATATTATTTCGGCAAATGGTTTACCCCGGTAATAGGAGCCCGTTTCGGAATCGATATGTCAATTCTCTGTAACAAAGGAACCTCTACGCATGCATTATTCGGTTTCAACCTCGACTACATGGCCAATCTGAGTGCATTCGTTGCAGGATACGACCCCGACAGACTGTTCGATTTGTACGGATTTGCAGGAGCAACATACAAACGCTCTTTCCGATACGGATACGGAACAAACGTATTCGGAGGCTCATTCGGATTACAAGGCAACTTTAACATCAACAGGTTGATAAGTCTCTATGTAGAGCCCAGAATAACGATAGCCAACGACGGTTACAACGAACGATATGTAGAACGCAAATTCGACATTTTGCCCGAAGTATCGGTAGGACTGGCATACAAAATGCAACCCCTGCCGCGAACATATATGGCAGACGTAGAAAAAACCAAATTCAAGGAAAACATATTCTTCTCGTTCGGAGTCGGCGTTCAGCGACCCCTCTCCAACATGTCGCCCATATATACGTCAAACATCAAACTCGGGCCGGCAGGAATGATAGCCGTCGGAGGATGGTTTAAAAATGTACACGGTATAAGACTCTCGGCATACGGAGGATATTCCGATTATACCGGCGAAAATATCGCGCCCGACAACAAACTCGGGTCAGCAATATTGCGAGCCGATTATATGATAAATTACAGCAATGTATTCGGTGGTTATGACGAATCCCGCATATTCGAAATGATAGGAACATTCGGACCCGAACTGGCCTTCTCGGGACAAACAGGGACGAAATGGAAAATGTCGGCAGGTCTTGGAGTCGGATTGCAGGGAAATTTCAGGATAAATCCGGCATTGGACATATTCGTCGAACCGCGAATATCATTCTATACGACCAATTACACGAACGGCGACAATAACCGTTACGACTCCAACGCATCGCTGCTGTTAGGTTTTACCTACCATAGTATAGACAGAGAGTACAAAAAAGAAAATGACGAATTTGAAAAGAAATCCGTTGTTGACAGAATGTTCGTATCATTATCC
Organism: Candidatus Caccoplasma merdipullorum; assembly: GCA_017694415.1. GTDB lineage: Bacteria > Bacteroidota > Bacteroidia > Bacteroidales > G3-4614 > Caccoplasma_A > Caccoplasma_A merdipullorum. The sequence goes on along the minus strand of JADIMW010000054.1, from coordinate 15,002 downwards.
GGAGGTGCAGGAGCAACCTTCTCACGAATAAAAGAAGATTTGCACGGAGGGAAGAACCTCGCAGGCAAAGTAACCATAGGACTCGGCACATGGTTCACACCCGTATCCGGATTGCAGATTACAGGAGGAACTCTGCTGTATGGAACAAATTACTCATACGGCAGTTATTACAGGGCTCGTACACTGTTGTTGGGAGTAGATTACCTGTTCAACATGACCAATGCAGTACGAGGGTACAAAGAAGACCGCCTGTTTGAATTGATAGCGGCGGGAGGAATAGGAGCCATGTATAATCACAGCGTATTCCACCCCGTATTACAAGCAGAGATGAAGGCAAAATTCAATCTGAAAAAGAATTGGAGCATATTTGTCGCACCACAAGCATTATGGGCAATGCAGCGCGGTGTCCTTACCGGTTCAGTAGAAACTCGCAAGTCGGTCATACTGACAGGGAATATAGGAACATCATACAGCATGCGCGGATACGACCCCGTATCATTATATGCATTTAAAGAAGGTGAAGGTTCCAGAATGTTCTTCTCGGTAGCAGGCGGTTTCGGAGGAATAATAGACAACGGCATGTTCGGCAACCTGAAAGAAAAAATATCCCCGTCCGGACGTCTCTCCTTAGGAAACTGGGTTACACCTTTGGCAGGATGGCGTTTGAGTGTTATGAGTGAACGCATCAAACAAACCAGAACCGAAGCATACATAACCCACGGAGGCATAGGCGGAGAGTTCATGCTCAATCTTACCAATGCCGCAATAGGGTACAACCCCGACAGATTCTTCAACATATACGCAATGGCCGGAGTACATGCAGGTTTCTCCATAGTAGAGCACAACATGCGATTTATTCCCGGATTCACCGGCAGCGTACAGGCATCCTTCAGAGTCGCTCCCAGTTTCAGCCTTTTCGTCGAACCCCAGTTGGCAATATACCTGAACAAGTTCGACGGAACAAACAGACAAAAATCGATAGGAACAATATATGCAGGTTTGACATATTCGATAAACAAGAGCGATAAATTTGCAAGAGATACCGACGCCCGTCTCGACAAGCCCAACTTCCTTTCCGTAAGCGGCGGTGTCGGCTTATGGGGAAATACCCTCATGTCGTCGTTCGGAGGCTTTAAAGACAAAATGGTATATTCCGCAAGCATAGCATACGGACGTTGGATAACACCTGTTCACGGATTGCGGCTCAATGCCGATTATACAAATATTGTCAAACCGTATCAAACAGTAGGCGAAAAAATAAATACCGTAGCAGGTCGTGCCGACTATATGCTGAATCTGACAAACCTGCTTGCAGGCAATAACGACAACCGATTGTTCGAAGCCATTGCATTTGTCGGAGCAGGAGCAGTAGTACCACTCAAAAACGGCGATGACAACCGCGATTTAAAAACGACATATACGGCAGCGTTTGGAATACAGGCCAAGTTCAACGTATCAGACAGGTTCGACGTCTTCATAGAGCCTAAAGGAACATTCTATGGCGATGGAATAGACGGATACAGTTCCCGTGCAAAATTCGATGCCACAGCATCAGTGCTTGCAGGCTTTAACTGTAAGTTCTGAAAATAACGCCTGCGATACCTGACGACAGTAGTACACACATATAATAAAGAACGCTATTTGTTACAGCGGCAACAGCTCTGAACAAATAGCGTTCTTTTGTTTATATATCCCGGCTTTCCACACTAAAAAACAAGCATTCGGCAATCGGAACAAATAACCCGTACGGTTGTTATAAATAAAAGAAAAACAAAAACAACAATCGATTATGGGAAGAACAGGAAACAGCATCGTAAAGACAGACGTTGCAGAATTAATAATGGTGCTCAATGCAGCCCTATCCGAAGAGTGGTTGTCAGGCTATCAATATTGGGTCGGAGCCAGAGTGGCAAAAGGAGCCATGCGCAATATCGCAGAATCGGAATTGAAAAAACATGCGGCAGAAGAATTCAGTCATGCCGAAAAACTCGCCGACCGCATAATACAATTAGGCGGTATCCCTGTATTGAACCCGCAAGAATGGTTCAAACACTCATCCTGCAAATATTATCCACCCGAGAACCCCTGCATAAAAGAAATCCTCAAACAGAACCTGCTTTCCGAAACCTGTGCCATAAAACGGTATCAGCAAATAGCCGATATGACATACGGAAAAGACCACGTAACATTCAGAATGGCTGAACAGATACTCGAAGACGAACTCGAACACGAAGACGATATAGAAGCTTGGCTCGAAGATATGAAAACCCCAGTGTGCAAATAAAAACGCAGATGCAGCCACACCATACACTCCAAAAAGCAAAACATGTATTAAAATCCATACTGCAGTTTTATATCGACGGGTTCAAGAACATGACCGTAGGGAAAATATTATGGGCGATAATACTGATAAAGCTCTTCATCATGTTTTTTATAATAAAACCGGTTTATTTCTCACGGACAACACAAAACCGTAATGATGCACGACAAACTGAATCGGACTATATATATGAAGAATTGGTAAACAGAAGCAGATAAATATTATGAGCGATTTGTTTCCGTTAGTAGAAATGTCGCGTTCGCAATTTGCGCTGACGGCATTATATCATTGGCTGTTTGTCCCCTTAACACTGGGGCTCTCCCTTATTATTGCGATAATGGAGACGATATATTATCGGACAGGAGACGAAGAGTGGAAAAGAACAGAAAAATTCTGGATGACACTTTTCGGCATAAACTTTGCGACAGGCGTTGCAACCGGAATAATCTTGGAATTTCAGTTCGGAACAAACTGGTCCAATTACAGTTGGTTCGTAGGCGACATATTCGGAGCACCCCTCGCCATAGAAGGAATAATGGCCTTCTTTATGGAATCGACATTTATAGCCATAATGTTTTTCGGATGGAATAAAGTAAGCAAAAAAGCACACCTCGCAGCCACATGGCTGACCTGTATAGGAGCCGCACTTTCGGCATTATGGATATTGGTGGCGAACGCATGGATGCAATATCCGGCAGGCATGTATTTCAATCCCGATACAGTACGCAACGAGATGTACAGTTTTTTCGACGTAGTATTATCCCCTGTAGCCATAAACAAGTTCTTCCATTCCGTAACATCAGGCTGGGTATTAGCTGCAGTTTTCGTCTTGTCCATATCCGCGTGGTATCTTATAAAAAACAGAGACAAGGCATTAGCCCTGCGGAGTTCCAAACTTGCGGCATTAGTAGGACTTGCAGGAATCAGCATAGTCTTTTACACCGGCGACGGTTCAGCCAAACAAGTAGCGCACAAGCAACCTATGAAACTCGCTGCCATGGAAGGCGTGTATGACGGGAAAAAAGGGCAGGAGTTAATAGTTTTCGGAATCCTAAACCCCGACAAGAAAAGCTATGCAGATACAACCGAAACATTCCTTTTCAAAATAAAGATACCCCGGTTACTGTCGTATTTGGCAACAGGCTCTACCGAAGGCTATATCCCCGGAATAAACAACATAATAGACGGAGGATACAAGGCCGAAGACCCGTTTACGGGCGATACGACGATAACCCTTTCAGCACGCGAACGCATGGAAAGAGGTAAAAAGGCAGTATTGGCATTATCACAATACAAAAAAGCCGTCGCAGCAAACGATACCGAAGCGGCACAATATGCAGAAGAAAAGTTGCAGCAAAATTACGACAGTTTCGGATATGCCTATATAACCGATATTGCACAACTTGTACCTCCCGTACCGTTGGTATTCTATTCATTCCATATAATGTTTACGTTGGGAATATATCTGTTCATACTGTTTACTGCAGTCCTGTTCCTTACATACAAACGCAATTACGAACGCTATAAACCAATACTTTACATAGTCCTGTTCTCGTTGCCATTGGGGTATATATGTCTCGAATCGGGATGGATAGTAGCCGAAGTCGGCCGTCAGCCGTGGGTAATACAGGACATCATGCCGACCTATTCGGCAATATCCGATATAAACGTAAAAAGCGTAACAGCCACATTCTGGATTTTTGCCATATTCTTTACCGTATTATTCATTGCCGAAGTCGGAATAATGCTGAATCAAATAAAAAAAGGGCCTGACCCGCAAAACCGATAAGACATGATAACAACACTAACCTTTTACCAGCATTACTGGTGGTTTATAATATCATTATTAGCCTCGTTGTTAGTCTTCCTGCTATTCGTACAAGGCGGGCAGACATTAATACGGCAACTCGGGCATACCGACACAGAACAATCGATGATAATAAACTCGTTGGGGCGTAAATGGGAATTGACATTTACCACGCTGGTCGTATTCGGCGGAGCCTTCTTCGCATCATTCCCGCTGTTCTATTCCACGAGTTTCGGCGGAGCCTACTGGTTGTGGATGATAATACTGTTCAGTTTCATATTACAGGCAGTCTCGTACGAGTTCCGTTCCAGAAAAGGGAACTTGCTGGGAGCAAGGACATACGACCTCTTCCTGTACATTAACGGCTTTATGGGAACATTCCTGTTGGGAATAGCCGTAGCGACATTCTTTACAGGAAGCGAATTCTATATAAACAGAGACAACATAATCCAACGCGGAGCTCCAGTAATATCGATATGGCAAAATCCGATGCACGGATTAGAAGCCATAATATCGCCGGTAAACATAATGTTGGGAATTGCACTGTTTTTCCTTTCCCGAATACAAGCATCGCTCTATTTTATCGGCAATATCGATTCCCGCCCAATAAAAGAAAGAATACACCGCCAATTATACCGCGATGCAATACCGTTCCTCCTCTTTTTCATAACGTTCATTACCATAGTCTTTACCAAAGACGGTCTGCAAACCGATCCCCTGACAGGCATACAATCCGTCGAAGAGTATAAATATATAAAGAACATGATTCAAATGCCGTGGAATATGTTGCTGTTCATAATCGGAGTAGCAACAATATTGACAGCCATAATATGGAGTCTGAACAATCCCCTGTTTAAAAAAGGAATATGGCTTAGCGGCACGGGAACAGTCATGACGGTTCTGTCGCTAATGTTTGCCGCAGGATACAACAATACGCCATATTATCCGTCAGTATCCGACATACAGTCATCCCTTACAATATACAACAGCTCATCCAGTCTGTTTACCCTTCAAGTAATGAGCGTCGTATCATTACTTATACCCGTAGTATTATTCTATATATTTGCCGCGTGGCGAGCCATGGACAAGAAACCCATTACAGCAACCGAGATAAAAGAAGGAGGAGCCAAATATTAATCCGGCTCCTCCATTATGAAATCCAATAAAGATATAACCCTAAAATTTTACTCTCACACCGGCAATAATACTACCGGCGTTACCGATGCCCGCTTCCATGAAGAAAACAGTTTTCTTGCCAACCTCAATACCTATCGGAGAGAATTGGTATGCAAGCATGAAAACCGAGTTGCTTTTGTTAATCAGCATACCGCGGTCATTTAAATTTACGGTATTGTAAAAATCTATACAAAGACCCAATCCGACAGTAGAATAAAGCGTAAATTTCGGTTTCTCAATCCAGTTTAGTTTAACCTTAGGCATTATGCTTAAAAAGTTGTTATACTCTTTCCCCGTTAAGTTGCCGATGTGAGCAGGCGAAAAAGAAACTTCTTTATCAGCATAAGCATAAACCACACCTACACCCAGCCCTATTCTTTTATTAAGTCTGAAATTGTAGTCGAGACTTACGGCCCCGTAATGCGAACTGTTTGAAATGTTGAACGGTGTCGTTTCAGCAGGATACTTTATAGCATTAGTAAAAGAACCGCTCCATTCCGAAACAGGAAGAACGCCATAACCTATTGAAACCTCATGGCGGTCGATATTCTTATCCCTGGTTTTTGCCCCTAATCCCGGGCACAACAATAGAGCAATAATCGAGAACAAAAAATATTTGCGCATTTTACAATATAACAGAAAAGAGTTAAAAAAATATATTAATCAACACACCAAAAAATATAAAGTCGCCGTTCTTAAAAAAAAGCCGGCAACCACATAACGCCGCAAATATATCTATTTATTTATTAAATTGCTATTCCTGTGCAAAATAAAAAACAAAGAAGCAGATACTTTAAATATATAAAAGAATAATTTACTATCTTCGCAATGGCAGCAATGAAAAAATGCTCCGAACAGTTAATCGATATTACGCGGATGCACAGCCGTAAAACAGATGCGGTAACATTCTCAATTCGAAAAACGATAAAATATTCACCCTTCACCGAGAAGGCATTTAACATTTAGAAGAACATCAGAAACCCGGATTAAGACAATACCCGAAAAAACTAAACAGACACAGATGCTCGAAAAAGTAAAACATATCAATCTGCCCAAAGTAGAAGATGCACGGGGAAATCTCTCCATAATAGAAGAGAACATAAACGTCCCGTTTACGATAAAAAGAGCATATTGGATATACGATGTTCCCGGAGGCGAAAAGCGTTTCGGTCATGCCTTCAAGAAGCAGCACGAATTCATTGTAGCACTGTCCGGCAGTTTCGACGTAATATTGAACGACGGGACAGAAGAAAAAATATACCCGCTCAATCGTTCATACTACGGAATATACATACCCAACCTGATATGGCGGCGTATCGAGAACTTCTCCACCAATTCCGTGGCTATGGTCTTGTCATCGTCGAAATACGACGAAAGCGATTATATCGAAGATTACGATGAATATATCGAATATTTAAAACGCCAGAAATGAAAACCGACACACCGATATACACCATAGACGACTGCCGCATAATAACTCTCGACAAACACCATCACCCCAACGGCAACCTCTCGGTAGTAGAAGGACAAGAAGATGTCCCGTTCGACATACGGCGCGTATATTACATATACGATGTGCCCGGAGGCGAAGACCGCGGAGGGCATGCACACAAAAACCTCTCCCAGTTCATAGTCTCGGCAAGCGGCAGTTTCGACGTTACGTTAGATGACGGCACGAACCGGAAGAAATACGTATTGAACCGACCATATAACGGATTGCTGATAAGGCCCGGAATATGGAGGGAGTTAAACAATTTTTCATCAGGAGCCGTAACCCTCGTTCTGGCATCAGAACTCTTCGACGAGAACGATTATATAAGAGACTACGAACAATTTAAGAAATTTCGCGAAAAAAACAGCAGATAAAAACAATCTGCAAGTAAAACAAAGAAAAACAGGCGGAGTCGGCCATAAAACATACCGAAAAAAACACGGCGAAAAACAGATACGACACACCCCACAAAACGGCAAGATATCGCCAAAAAACAATAGCAGCGGTCGGACATTTGCCCGACCGCTGCATATAATCCAATATAAAAACCTTTTTACATCAGGAAATAAGATACAAAGATATATAAGTAAACAGTCCGAAACTATTTCTTGTTCCGGGTCGTTTTCGTAACAATTTTGGAAACCACCGGATTGTTTACACCGGACGAATCGGCAACAGCCTCAAAAAAATAATACACCACGGCCGAATCGCCGACAATTACACCGCTGCCTTCAACAACCGCATTCCCTTTGTTAAACCTCATGGTATCACCCTGAGGCGTGGCAATAGCAATTATGTTCAGCGACGTCTCTTCAGTAACAACCCCCGAAGCGCTGTTCATTAAATTTTGAGAAGCCGGTATCGAATCGCCCCCGTTAGCATAACTGCCCTCAGGAACATTTTTGCTGCAAGATGAAATACCAAATACGACAGCAAGACAAAAACATAAAAAAACAAGATTTCTCATAGGTTATAAATATAAATTGGTTTGATAAAACATAAAACCGATTAGCAGGAGGCAGTCGTAAACACAATCAACACAAACCACCAACAACAGCAATTGTGCCCTGCGCCCGTTCCCCAAATACCCCAAAAATGGCCGTATTCCAATATCGGAAAACAGGCATTAACAACAATGCTCGCAATATATAACCTATCTCAAACCGTATTTGTTCAAAAGACGTCTGAAGTCCCTCTTGTTCCTAACCCGTTCCATCCACAAGTCGAGGCTGTCGCGCAATACCGGCGACTCCTTCCTCACGCCCCACGATTGCTGCATTTCAAAACTGATAGGCAGATGAATATCTATCTGGTTAAGATACCTCGCCATTTTTTTCGCCGTAGTATAATCACAAACCGCATAATCTATTTCCCCCTCGGCTACCATCATGACAATCTGTTCAACCCCGCACTCCTTCTCCATGCAGACAAATATCGAGTCGCCTATTTCCATCGACAAATTATCCAGAATCATCCCCACGGTTTCATCATCCGAAGTATGCACCTCTTTACCGGCCAGTTCCACAACCGACCCTATAACAGGTTTACCGTCATTATAACGGCTCTTTCTCTGAACCAGAACCTGCTTGTCGGAATTAAGACCGTCCGACAACAAAAGTTTCTCCTTACTTAAATCCGAAACAATAATAGGTCTTGCAATAATATCATACACACCCTCCTCAAGACCCTCAAGACTCTTGGCAAGACTGTTTTCCACTATTATAACAAAATTAAGTCCGCTCTCTCTTCCCACAAGCTCGGCAAGGTCGTAGTGAAATTCGCTGACCGAACCCACAACACGATCAAGATTCTCGACAGGATACAAATCCGTAACAATTCTGAGCGTATCATCAGCAATAACCCCGTAATCACGTTCAGGCTTCAACTCCTCTTCCGAAAAAAATAGTTTTACCGTTATTATCGACATTGCGGCAATCAATATAATAATGCCGTAAATAAGTAAGGCTCCGCCTCTTCTAAATTTTCTCATAAAAACGTATTTATTTATAAAAGAGATGATTAGTTGGCAAAGTCCACGCACACACCGAATTGGAACGAACCCGGGTTAAGCGGATAGTGCGGCATGGAAAAATACCTGTTATACCCGAACAGCCCCTTGTTAAAATGCGAGTACATTACATAGAACCTGACCATTTTCAGTTTCATGTTAGCATAAACATTCATATAAGGGTAGTTACCCACCTTGTATTCATCCTGAACATGAAAAGACAAAGTGGCAGGATTATAAATTTCGCCATAATAAGCCGTATTATATCTGCAGTCCACACCAATTTGCGTATGCAGCACCTTGGCTATTTTGAACAGCAAGTAAAAATTGCCGTATGCCGAAAGAGTAGGAAGCGGTATTACCGACTGGTTGCTCGAAGCCTGATATATAGCCTCTAAGTCGAGATGAACGATACTAACCTTAAAACGCTGCTTCAAAGTCGCGGAAAATATCTGGATATTGCCGCTCTCCTGCTGCGGAACAGACTGTTTGTTGAAATAGACGTAATTCTGGACATTCTCGAAGCCCACATTCAAATACGTACCCCAACCCGGAATCTCTATCTCACCGCCGACCCTGAATTTGCGGATTTTGCCAAAATCATTATTCCATACATAGTGATTAGATACATACTTGCGATAATAAAAAGCCGGTTCCAGATTCTTGAAAAATCCGTATGCAGCAATACTCATCGAATCCTTCAAAAAAGCGAATTTAGTCTGCATGCGGCCATCTATATCCACAGAACCCAGTTCAGGCCCCGTAAGCCCTATTTTACCGTTAATATCATACGTAATAAGCGAGCCCTGCCGTTTTGATATGTTGCCCCCCACCCAAACAATATTTTCGGTAAACGTCTGCGGGTTGCGAATCGAACTGTAATAATAACTTGTACCGGGTAACAGCGGCAGCGACGGACGTTTAAGAATATCGCTCGATACAGGCGCCGCCATAAGTTTAAAACGCCTCAATTCGTACGTGGCAAAAGCCGTGATACCCATTTTCGCACGTTTGTTGAACCCTTCGAGGAGCGACACTCCGAGAGTATTCTTTAAAGTCCAGTACGAAGTAGTATCGTTTGTAGAAGCCTTGTTTATATAAGCATTTGCAAAATTCTTTACATTCTCGGCAGAGTCGGTATCAATAAACCTGCGGGTATTGCTGTCATATTCAATAGTATGAATAAAACTCATAATAGGCACATACTCCTCCACCTCCAAAGTATCATTAATAACCTTGGTTTGATAATGCCCCCACTTGTAGCGGTGCGAAGCATAATAGTTGGCACCCCTTACACGATTAAAAGCATTATTGAAATTTACAGGAATAGACTTAGAATCGACCCCTCCCGTTCCGTTATATACATCGTCCGGAGTAAGGATAAACGCGTCGTCCGAAATCCCCCCGTTCTCCTGACAAACAATATTGTAAGTATTCAGCAGAACATTAAGTTCATATTTGTCCCCCTTGTAGTTGCTCGACAGTTGCCAGTTAAAATTTTTGGAAACCTGATGATCGTAATACCCCCTCGAATACAAATACTCGATATTAGCACCGAAACCGAGCTTTTTATTAACATTCCCCGAAAAAGCAGCCTTCAAGTCATCATTCCTGTTTTCGCTGCTGGCTCCCGACATATAAGAAAGCAAAGTCATCGGAAGACGCGTATTATAAAACGTATAAGAAGCAGGAGTTACAATATAGTGCGAAAACGGTTGCTTGAAAATAAACTGAGGAGCATCCTCGCGCAAGAAAAAAATTCTGGAAAAACCCGGGCCGCCCAAATTACCGGTAAAAGCATAATGCTCATCAAAACTTATCGGTTGGTCAGTTTGGTAGAAATTAAGGTGCAGAGTATCAATCGGCACTCTGTATCGAGTACCGAGAGGTTGAGAAAGCTGCCACGCATAAGGCTCACCTACTTGCGTACGTTTCTTAGCAGAAACAAGCAGTATGTTAAATACCGCCAAAATAATAAGAAACCCCCACCTCTTCATGGTGCTGCAAAGATAGTGTAAACACAAAAAAGAGACAAATTTATTTTATTACACGAAACCCAAATAGAGCAAAAAAGAAAAACACAAAAAGTAAAAAATACAACAAGAAATGATAACTCCCAAAAAGAAAAAAACGGCTCAAACCAACACTCCCCGATTAACGTTAAACAGCATCCGCAAAAAGGCAGGACGACAATCCGTAACGATTAACATATTTTATTACACAATCCAAAATCCAAAACACAAAAGAGAATGTTATTATAAACAGAAAACAAAAAATCTGTTTAATATGGAGTTGAGTATATTTAACTTTTGGGGAAAAACGCGTTACTGGTGGTGCGTAATGATATTAGGCATATTGCTGATACCTGCAGGCCTGTGGTTGCTGTTTATGCCCGTACAGGGCTATATGGCTATTGCCATGCTGTTAGGGTGGGGGCTTTTGCTATACGGCGTAATACAACTTACCATATCAGGCGATGTCGAACGTCGCGGACACGGTTGGGGATGGTGGCTTGCCGGAGGCATATTCGATATATTCATCGGTTTCCTTTTGATAAGCAATCTGGTACTAAGCGAACTAACGTTACCCTACTTCTTTGCCTTTGCATTGCTGTTCAGAGCGATAAGCAACATAATATCATCAATAAGCATGCCTAAAGAGTACAAGTACAAGTGGATATATATGATAAACGGCATACTGTTATTACTGGTATCCATGCTCTTCTTTTACGCACCATATATGAGCACATACGTAATCGTCTTTATCTGCGCATTCACCTTCGTATATTGGGGAATTTATCTGATTCTGTTCTCACGCGATTTAAAACCCCGCAAAGAAGAACCTACAGGCACAACAGCATAAAACCATAACAAAACATACGAAAAAGAGCCAATTGTGTTTTATATATTTCCTATTTTCTTTATCAATAAGGCGGAAGTTGCGTGAGCAAGTTCCGCCTTCCGTTTATACGAGCGATGTCGATGAGACGAGCAAAAAATATATTCCCAAGCCCGGCATTTCAAAAAAACGGCAAAACATCAATCAGTTTTTCCCGCCAGCTTAATCTCCATATCCCTTTTCGAAGGGCTTACAGACACAAGATAAACACCTATACAAATAAGAATTACCGACAGTAATTTAGACAAGTTTAGAGAGTCCATACCCAGAATTACGGCAATAGAACAAGCAATAACAGGTTGCACATAATTATACATGGCAGCTACAGTAGGCCTAAGATTCCGTTGTCCTACAATAACCAGAAGATAACTCACAAACGTACCGCCGAGGACGATAACAGCCAAAGCGACGATAACACTCCAGTCCATTCCCGACCAAGCAGTATCGACAAGCTCGTTATAAGAAAAAGGAAGAGCACAAATAGCAGAATAAGTAAACATCCATTTCATAATCGTAACGATAGAATACTTACCCACAAAATCTTTAAAAATAACAAAATAAAGAGCATAACTGAGTTGAGCCATCAAAACCAGAATATCCCCCAGAATATGATTCTCGCCGGAATTTCCCGTACCGTTCGAACCGCTGCTCCCGATAATCAGCAACAACGCCCCGGTAGCCCCAACGGCGATACCCGCCACCTTCTTCCCTGTTATAGGTTCCTTAAGAATCAATGCCGCAAGAATCATGGCAATAAGCGGCATTGTAGTTGCAATAATAGACGCATTAACCGGAGACGTAAATTTCACTCCGAATATAAAACACCCCTGATTAAACACTATCGCCAACATTGCGGCAACAAACAACTTAAGCATATCTTTATGCTCGACCCTTTCCCTTTTGCAGAAAAGAGAAACCACCCAAAACAAAATCATGGCGCCGAAAAAACGCATGTCCGTAACCACGATAGGAGCCACACCGCCCCCAACCATTGCAATCTTTGCAGCAGGCGGCATTGCACCCCAAAAGGTATTTGCGCCGATCATTGAAATATGCCCTTTAAAATTCTCCTCTTTCATATACCCCAGTATTAATAATGCCGACAAAAATACCAAAAGGCGAGAGCAGAAACAAAAAGAAAACAAAGTTTTCAGATTGTTTATGCCGAGCCGCCGTCAATTTTCGACGTCAGTATGCAATAAAATCCGTTTTTATTATTCATTAACAGCCGCAGGAAAACCAATATTTAAAATCAGTGCACCAAAGCACACAAAAACAGAAAATAACAAAACCGTAACGGAGAATTATCCCCCCCGAAGAACCATTATACCATAACATCTCTTTGTCCATATAAAAAGTTAAGGCTGTACCGGACAATACCGATACAGCCTCACAAATATCAATATGCAAAAACTTTACAGATTAAGCATCCTCGCCGAGGAGAATCTCAAGAACCTGTGCTGCCGATTTTGCAACCGGAGTACCCGGGCCGAATATCGCAGCAACACCCGCTTTATAAAGGAAGTCATAATCCTGCGGAGGAATAACGCCGCCGGCAGTTACGATAATATCCTCACGGCCGAGTTTCTTAAGTTCCTCGATAACCTGAGGAATCAGCGTCTTGTGTCCGGCAGCGAGTGAAGAAACGCCCAAAGCATGAACGTCGTTCTCGACAGCCTGACGGGCAGCCTCAGCGGGGGTTTGGAACAGCGGGCCCATATCTACGTCAAAACCGCAGTCGGCGTAACCGGTTGCAACAACCTTAGCACCGCGGTCGTGTCCGTCCTGACCCATTTTTGCAATCATTATACGAGGCTGACGCCCCTCTTTCTGTGCAAACTTCTCGGCAAGTTTTGTTGCACGGATAAAGTCTGCGTCCTGTTTAGTCTCTGATGAATACACTCCCGATATAGTTCTAATTACAGCTTTATAACGACCTACAACAACCTCGCAGGCATCCGAAATCTCACCCAAAGTAGCGCGAACCTTGGCAGCTTTGACAGCGAGGTCGAGCAAGTTGCCCTTCTTGGTTCTCACACACTCGGTGATAGCATCCAGAGCAGCCTTTACAGCCTCATTGTCCCTGTTGGCCTTAAGGGCGTTCAGACGTTCAATCTGCTGTTTGCGCACCTGAGTATTATCCACCTCAAGAATATCGATAGGAGCCTCTTTGTCGAGACGGTATTTGTTTATACCAACAATAACCTGTTTGCCGGAGTCGATTCTTGCCTGAGTACGTGCGGCAGCCTCCTCAATCCTCAATTTAGGCAGACCGGTTTCGATAGCCTTGGCCATACCGCCCAGTTTCTCAATCTCCTGAATATGCTCCCATGCCTTATGAGCAAGTTCGTTGGTAAGCGACTCAACATAATACGAGCCGGCCCACGGATCGACTTCTTTCGTTACGTAAGTCTCTTCCTGTATATAAATCTGAGTATTACGTGCAATACGGGCAGAAAAGTCGGTAGGCAGGGCAATAGCCTCATCGAGAGCGTTTGTATGCAGCGACTGGGTATGACCCAAAGCTGCGCCCATAGCTTCAATACAAGTACGTCCGACGTTATTGAACGGATCTTGTTCGGTAAGCGACCAACCCGATGTCTGGCAGTGAGTACGCAGAGCAAGCGACTTGGGATTCTTCGGGTTGAACTGCTTTACAATTTTAGCCCACAACATACGGGCGGCACGCATTTTTGCAATCTCCATGAAGTAGTTCATGCCGATAGCCCAGAAGAACGACAGACGCGGAGCAAAAGCATCTATGTCCATACCGGCGTTGATACCGGCACGAAGATACTCGAGTCCGTCGGCGAGCGTATAAGCAAGCTCAATGTCGGCAGTAGCACCAGCTTCCTGCATGTGGTAACCCGAAATGGAAATAGAGTTGAATTTAGGCATGTTTTTCGAAGTATATTCGAAAATATCGGCGATAATTCTCATCGAGAATTCCGGCGGATAAATATAAGTATTTCTCACCATGAACTCTTTAAGAATATCATTCTGGATAGTACCGGCCATCTCTTCCAGTTTCGCGCCCTGTTCAAGACCGGCATTAATATAAAATGCCATAATCGGAAGAACCGCGCCGTTCATTGTCATCGAAACAGACATCTTGTTCAACGGAATACCGTCGAAAAGAACTTTCATGTCCTCCAGACTGCAAATTGAAACGCCGGCTTTTCCCACATCCCCCACAACTCTTTCATGATCGGCGTCGTATCCTCTGTGAGTAGGAAGGTCGAAAGCAACCGAAAGGCCCTTCTGTCCGGCAGCAAGATTGCGGCGGTAGAAAGCGTTCGAT
>JADIMW010000007.1 GCA_017694415.1 Candidatus Caccoplasma merdipullorum | reverse complement strand
TATGTCTTCTCAACTGACAATATTTATTTTTACAGCATTTTTTTATTAACATGCTGCATTATCGACTAAAGCGCCAACAGTAAAAAGAGATTACTACAACGTTAGTCCAGTTTGTTTATTTGACGGAATATTTTGTCTTATAGTATTCTGTTTTTGGAACTACGGCAACAGCCTCTACCCACAGGTAATTTGTATAGCGGACACGCTCATTCTCGAATGCCAGATATATTGTTTTAGCTCCTTTGGCGGGAATACGCCCATTACACGACTGGGTTCCGATAGTTGAATAATCGACATCGTAATTTAACTGATTTGCGCTTTTTGTTCCGTCTTGAAACTGTTTGGCTTGAGACATATTGCGGAATACATACATATTGCAATAGGCGTCTTCTTCGCGAATAGGCCTATTATCATCGAGCAACGTAGAAAAAAGACCTTTTGATTGCTCTTTCTCGTATAGGGGTAAACCCAACATCTTAACTTTTTTATAGGAATGCGACAGATTGTCGTAAAATTCGCCGTCTTCACTACGGTCCTGTTCGCTGGTTGCTATTCTAATGGAATAAAGGATGTCCGTCGCTCCTGCGGGAACTTGTATTACGACCAATGCTTTCGAGCCTCCGGAAAAAAGGGCTTTGAATTGGCTGCGCAACGTAAATTTACGAGGTTCTTCGAATAGCTTCTGCATGGTAATACCTTGCAGGGGTTTTGCGCCGAAATCGCCTCTATTGCATGCAACTTCTTCAACATTTATTTTTGTCGCTTTACCGAATCGGGATATATCGCCTACCTTGTATTTTATGTCGAAGCCTATATACTGAACGCCGTTCGGGTTTATCTCCACGAGGTATATAGCCGAGTTCTCTACAATAAGCGAATCGGTTATTGAAGTCTTGCCCGTATAGGTTTTAAGTATTTTACGACTGTCGATATTTATAATCTTTACTGTCGCGCGCTTTTGTGCCGATATGGTCCAATACAGCTTTTCTCCTCGTTTCAGATATATGGGAAATGAGTGCGTGGTTTCGAACAACATATCGTCGTTTTTCCATGATGTTATTTTGAAGTCTGTTATACCAGACTGTATTTTGTCTGTAATTGCGTTACGCAATTTCTCAACGCGTAGTTTCAAAGCTTCACATGCTGCAACTTGTTGAGCATCCAGCCCCATAGGATCGTAATTGTATGACAGTTCTTTGCCTGTATTGTATATAGCACACAACTCCAATGCCGAAAAATCATTCATATCGAACTTTTCATACATCTGCTCCATTACCGACACCTTGTCGAATGTCTCATTATACTCATCTATTGTACGTTCTGTTGCATTTTTGCAACCATAGAGCAATGATGCTATTACAAATAAAATACATATACACCTCATATATAGTTTGTTATAACAATAATATATCTGTCATTTTTCCCGTTTCAGGCTCTCTTTTGCCCGTTCTATCTCATTTTTCCATGATTCAATGCGACTATCATGGTAAGCAGCCCTGTCTATTTTGCTTTTCCGATATGTTGCCTTAGTATATGGTGTGCTTGCACCTTTAATCAAATTGGCATAATTTTCATTATCTCGTTTTTTAGCCTCTTTTTCATCTGCGATGTAACGACGCAAATCGATAATTTTCTTTCTGTAATATTCTTTGCTCATAATGTTTTATGTTTTATGTTGTTATTATATATCCCATTCTGTATTCTTGTCGGCCAACGACTTCTTTATATCCGATACGTCGGACAGATTCTTAAACGGACTCGATGCCGCAAGCTTGTTTATGGAATCGAGAGCCAAAGCCAACATTTCGTTATTGCCGTCTGCCAATGCTCTATCTACACATTCTATCTGCTTGGCGAACATTTCTTTGCGTTCATCGAAACTTTTTTCGAGATAAAACCGCAAATTCTCCCCGATAGCTTTTATCCTTGCTATCGAAGCATCTCGTACGGTCCGTATCTCCTCCCGCTTTGTTTCTTGTTCTTCAGTATATCGGATTGTATCGGAGGCTATATTTCCCAACAACTTTACTGCATCTAATGCAACATCGGGATTTGTTATTTTAGGCAACGTCCTTTTTATGGTTTTTTCCAGAATATTCAACGAGTCGTCGAAATATTTGTCGTTTTCGACACTCTTGCGCATCTCGCCAACCGAAATTCGGGATGTTGCAAAAACTTCTTTTTGAATATCCGGGGTTTCTGTTTCCTGCTCTTTTCTTTTAATAGAAGTCGCTTTTTTTGAACATTCCGAATCATTATCGGCACGTTCTTTTTTTATGGAGAATTTTTTGGTTATACCGGTCATGTCGGCCAACGACTTTATGGTATCGCCATATTTGTCATATAGTGCCTGCCCCTTGTCGATGAAATTCTGAAATTCCAAATTTTTCTTTTTCATAACTCGGTATTAAGTATTTTTTCTGTTCGTTTTGCTACAATTTCCGATTGCTCGCAAAGGTTTCCGTCGTTGTCGAGAACCGGCGTTTGCGCAAGCTCGCTCATGGATATTGCAATTATTGCGCATTGCTGAAAGGTGCTGACATGCGAACTGTTTTGCGCATCGAACCGGGAAGCTGTTTTTTCCAACTCCGACATATGGATTTCTGCTTTCTCCAACAACCGCTCGGTTATATCGTACAGTTCTTCTACTCTCTTTTTGATTGATACCATAACAGACCAGCTTGCCTGTACCCTATTGGCCCACTCTTGCACTTCGGCCAAATAAGCTTCGGCTTCGGTGTTTTTACGTGTATAGAATTGAGAAGCAAGAGTTCCTACGGCTATTACCGCCAATCCTACTGTTGCTGTTGCCGTAATAGCTCCCAATATCACTGTTCCGGCCGCAACGCCTCCGCCTCCCGCTGCCAAAGTTCCGCCTCCCAACCATGCCAATACGGCGTTAGAGGCTGCAGCTCCCGACAATGTGGATATTGCCGTACCTGTACCGGCAACACAAACTTGTGTAATGGCAGCAGTAACTAAAGCGGGCGTACCGGCAAGGCCTATGGCTGCAAAACCGCCGCCTACGGCAAGTGTTCGCATCGCTTCCGATGTTTTCATATCTATCCGCTCCATCTCTTTTATTTCGGGTAACGATACGTCGATTGAAGTCAGAAATTCATATTCCTTGCCTTTGGCTCGCCGGTTCATAACTTCGAGACACCGGATAAAGCGTCCAACGGTTGAAGACAATGCTTCTAAACGAAACCGTCCGAAAGATTCCAACTGTTCGTTCAAATCATCGCGCAATACTTCATTGGTATCCTCTATCTCTTTTTTTAACCGGTCGGCTTCATCGCGTGTATGTATGGACTTCCTGCGTTCTTCTACTGCATGAATACCGCTTATTACTCGCATTGCTTTTTGTGATGCTCCACGTAAACGGACCGAACGTTCGCTGTTCCACATCTGTTCGACCTGCTCGGACGTTACTGATACCATATCCCTGGTCTGCTCCGTCAATATGCGGGAATTGGTTTCGGCCCAACGGCTAAGCTCTTCCGTCCTTTGCTGTATCTTCTGACGGAACTGGACGGTGTTTTCGCTGTTCCATATCTGTCCTGTCTGCTTGGTAGCTGCGGACAACAGATTGTGTGCCCGTTCGGAAAATATTCTCGGACTCTCTTCTGCCAACTGCCTTAATTTCCCGGTTTCCCGACAGATATTTTGTTGTAGGTGCGCCGTACTTGTAACATTGGTTATCTGCTCCATGTGTTTATTGGCTTGCTCCGCCAATGAATCGATGTGCTTTCCGGCTTCTTTCTTTATTTGCCTTGCCTTGGTCTTCAATATATCCCAATCCATGATAAAGGATATTCTTATTACCTTTTTTTACGTTTCTTTTTGCCTGTCAGTGTACTTATTGCCATATCGCCTATTTTCCGCTCCAACCCTTGTCTTGTTGTCGGTATGCCTGTTTCTCTTGCGATTTTCGCTTTTAATCCGCTAACTCCTATTGCACGTTTTAGAGAAAATGATAATCCAGGGATTTTCATAGTCGTATAATTTAATTTTTGTTGTCTATAATGTGAATAATGACTTGTCGTTCCGCTCTTACTTACCGTAAAATACAGACTTGTTTTTGTAGGAATTTAAATCCTGACCAAACCGATGTAAGCATCCTTTATATCGGGAATTACGATTTGTTTTATATACTTACGGATAAATGTTCATCCAATCGGAATATTTTACCCCTGATAACCGAATAAAACAAGAGTCCCGTATTTAACGACGGGACCTTGTTCCAAAATTATTTGCCGGCAGCCACAAGGGTAATTTTATCATCGGCGAGTTTTGAGTTATCGGCATTGGCTACTTGAACTCCTATTCCGTAAAGTTCAGCAATCTTCTTTTCGAAATTTCCAACACGAAGATTTCCGCCTACTACCAGTTCGCCGCCTTTATATCCTTCTGCACGAAGAGAAGCCAATGTGGAATCGTCATCAGCCATTGCGCCTCTGCATGATACACTCTTGTATACGCGCAAAGTTGCCCCAAAATTCTTTTTAAAGTTTTCTTTCAAACTTTTGACCTTCATGCGGCCATCCAATTTAAATTCTGCCATAGTTATTATATTTTACAAGTTAAGGATTTTCAAACAGTTACTATACAATAATTAAATTTTATGTTGTCTATCTTAATGTTATGCCACCTTATATTGTACTTTCTTTCCAAATCGAACGATTTATACGATTTTTTTTGGGCACATGCACTCTTCTCGTTTACCCAATGCTTGTTTGTCGCATGTTCTCCTTCCGTCATTATAAAATTATAATGATTCGTTGTCGGTTTCGTGCTCTTTAAATAATCTGTCTCTTATACACATCTCCGA
>JADIMW010000006.1 GCA_017694415.1 Candidatus Caccoplasma merdipullorum | reverse complement strand
GGCGATAATCGGAACCGAACGCCACGAGTCGCGCCGCGTGGACAGACAGTTGCGCGGACGTTCGGGTCGTCAGGGCGATCCCGGTTCGTCGGTGTTCTTCGTATCGCTCGAAGACAACCTGATGCGTCTTTTCAGCTCCGAGCGCATAGCAAAGGTGATGGACAGGCTTGGCTTCAAGGAGGGAGAAATGATAGAGCACAGCATGGTATCCCGTTCGATAGAAAAAGCTCAGCGCAAAGTAGAAGAGAACAACTTCGGAATACGAAAAAGACTGCTCGAATACGACGACGTAATGAATTCGCAGCGCGAGCTGATATATTCCAAACGGCATCATGCGCTTATGGGCGAGCGAATAGGCATAGACATAATGGATATGATGTTCGACTGCGTATCGTCGATGGTGGAAACTTATGCCCCCGAGTACGATTACGAAGGTTTAAAAGAGGATGTTATGCGCACATTCTCCGTGGAAATGCCGTTCGGAGAAGATTCCCTCCGCAACGAAAAGCGTCAGGCGTTGGCAGACAAACTCTATGAGGCCGTAACCGAAGCGTTCAACCGAAAGTCGGAAGCACTGGCCGCAACTGCATACCCTGTTATAAAACAGGTATATGAAGAACAAGGCGACCGTTACGACAATATTCTCGTGCCTGTTACCGACGGAAAACGTTTCTACAATATAACCTGCAACCTCAAGGAAGCATATGAAAGTCATGCAAAGTCGATAAACAAGGCATTCCAGAAAACAGTTCTGCTTTATACCATTGATGAAGCATGGAAAGAGCATCTGCGCGACCTCGACCAGTTACGCCAGTCGGTGCAGGCTGCAAGTTACGAGCAGAAAGACCCTCTGTTGATATTCAAGATAGAGTCGTTCGGACTTTTCCGCGATATGCTCGATACCACAAACCGCAAGAGCATTGCAATACTTATGCGTGGAAGAATACCCGTACGTGAGCCGCAGCAGGTAAGAGAAGCTGTTCCCGAAAAACGTCAGGACTTCAGCCGTTACAAAACGCAGAAAGATACATTGTCCGAGCAGCGGGAAGGAGCTACTGCATCCGGCGGTTCGGAAACATCTTCGCAGAACAGAACACCGGTCAAGGCCGGACCGAAGATCGGTCGTAACGACCCGTGTCCGTGCGGCAGCGGAAAGAAGTATAAAAACTGCCACGGAAAAAACGAACAGGCATAATTGCAATAAAAACACCTCGAAAACCCTATCCGTCAAATTATTATCACATGCGACGGATAGGGTTTCGCATATCTGATGATAAAGAGCGACATCCATACCGTTAAATATCTGTAAAAAAGAACACGAAACTGTTGCAGAATAATATCAAATCCGTAAATTTGCTTATTGGTGTTTATCCGGAATGTTTTTACGAAAAGGAATACCAAAGTAAGAGAAAAAGTAGGACAGTAATTTATTATCAAAAATAATTAGTGCTTATGAAAAAATTTATTTTACCCTTTATGGTCCTGTGCGCTGCATTGTGCCTGTCGCAATCAGCGTCGGCAGAGAATTATCAGATAGCGACCATTACGTCCAACATGTCGGTTTATGAATCGAATACGTTGGATAAACTGAAAGACAACGATTTTTCGACCAAATTCTGGTCAAGTAAAAACCAGGCCTCAGGCGACTATATACTTGTCGATTTGGGTGACGTGCGCCCTTTGCAGGAAATAAACCTTTATTTCGCTTCGGGCGACCAACCCACAAGTGCGAAAATAGAGATTTCAAATAATGCTTCGCAGTACGAAGAACTGGTTAGCTTTACACAAAGCGAGATTGGAAGCTCTGCCACGAAATATCTATATTCGTGTAGCGCATTGAACAAGGAAGCGCGGTATATCCGATTCAGTCTGATGGCTGCATCCAACAGCTGGTTTCAGATGACCGAGATACAGGTTCCCATACCCGAAGAACAAGCTCCGAGCAGAACTATAAGCGTAAGTGTAAACGACCCGTCGATGGGTATTGCATATATAGGGACAGAGGGTACGGTTTCCCAAACGGCAGAAGGCCCTATTGTAATTATGGCCGCTGCCAATGCAGGATATGCTTTCACAGGCTGGACTCTTAACGGCACCGTTGTTTCAAAAAATACCGAATTGATAGACAATACCGAGGGCGATAAAAGTTATGTTGCAAACTTCTTCCCCGCTCCTTACGACGATTTCTGTACTCCGGTAGCTACTACAGGCGGAAACAAACGCGCACAGTCTAAAGGCGAAATCCTCAATGCCGAAGGTGTGATAGACGGTTCAACACTAGTGTTCTATCCGAGCGGAAGCGCAGCAAATCAGGCATGGAGCAATCGTAGCGACATGGTAAATGTTGAGTCCGGTGCGACTTTCGATTTGAAAGTTACCTACGGAACCGTTGGTTGGGATGACCTCAGTGTATATATGATGACTTCCTCAACGGAATACGAACTTATATACGGACCTTACGCCGGCGCTTGGACATCGGGCGGTTCCACTTTGACCCTTTTCACCAACATCAATGCTGCCGACGACCTGGCTACGGCAGATGCTAATAACGGAACTATAACATTCCCGATAAGCATACCTCAGGAATTGAACAGCGGCGATGCAGTTGTCATAAGATTTATAATACACGGTTCATCCCTTGAGGGCAATCCTTGCGCAAGCGGAATAGGCGAGTTGAACTATTGCGACTATGTATTCTATGTAGGTAAAGGCATGTCGCAGATTGTAGCTAACGCAGAACCTTCAAAGGGCGGTTCCGTAGCGATAAACGATTCGGAATACGGCGAGACGAGCGGTGTATCTGTTGAAGAAGGCGGTTCCGTTACATTGAAGGCAAATCCCGAAAACGGATACCGGTTTGTCGGATGGTTCAACGAAGAAGATACAAAGGTCAGCGAAGATGCAGAATATACAATAACCAGCATAACGGAGTCTGCAACCTACACGGCAAAATTCGAATTTATACCTGTTCCCGAAAGAACGATAACCATAGCATCGTCCGATGCAACCAAAGGTAGCGTTGCGATAATCGACCCCGAAACTACCGGTTCGAGCATAACGAGTACAGGAATAGTAACCGTTGAGGCAACACCCGTTGGTCAAGATAACATATTCGTCAACTGGACCGATGCCAATGGCGATGTAGTAAGTACCGAAGCCACATTCAGCTACGATAAGGCCGGCGATATAACCCTTACCGCAAACTTCAAGTCCTATTACGTTGTAACGATTGACAATAGCGAGCAAGGCGGAGTTATTGTCGTAAGCGATGCTTCAGGTTCTATAAATACCGGGGCAAAAATACTCGAAGGAACGACACTTACCGTTACCGTAAACCTTAATTACGGAAGAGGTCTGGAAACTTTAACCTTGAACGGCGAAAGCATATTGGCTGAATTTGAAAAAGCCGACAGCTATACATTTGAACTTGCCGAGGCCACAACCCTTAGCGCAACCTACGGAATGGCAAAATGTGTGCTTACTTACGAATATACAGGTAGCGGATATGTTGAGGTGTGGTCGTCAGACACCTATGATGGAACTGACGAAAATCTTCCCGTTGAGCCTGCCGGCGAGAAATACAACATGTACGACAACTTGATGTTCGGCGAGAATATATACATATTCGTTATAGGTGTTGGCGATGGAACGATGCAAAGCCTGTATATAAACGGAGACGATTATACCGATTTTGAAGATTTGGCAACCTATGGCGATATAGAATTCCTCGTAGAAGGCGACGTACATATCGAAGCCAACTTCTCGGGTGGCGACATCACGGGTGTAGAAGAAGCTTCGGCCAATGAAGGTATTAAAGTTTATGCTGTTGAAGGAGGTATAAATGTAGTGGCAGAAAATGCAACGGCAGATATATACAACCTTAACGGAATGTATGTCCGTTCGGCCAAAGTCGGCGGAACAGAGTTCGTTTCTCTCCCGACAGGATTCTATGCTGTGGTAGTGAACGGCGAGACATACAAAGTCGTAGTAAAATAATACCTTAAAAGACAATAAGAAAAGGGGAACTCTTTCGGAGCGCCCCTTTTTCGTTTTTATGTACCGGTGGAAGAAATTTATGTATCGTTGGGAGTAATTCTGCCGGAGTAATTTGTGTTTCGGCGGAAGTGATTTATGTACCGGTGGGCGTGATGAAGAATTTCATTGCATTTCTCTTTCCATACGGAATCCGTAATATGTATTATCCATATTCCGTTGCAACTCTTTTATTCCTTCAATAAGCGATTATTGAAATGTATCTGCCCGATAAATACGTCTTGCGCGAATACGCAGGAAACCCTAAAGGCAAGACGGTTCGAATTTTGGGGACACCGTGTAATAGTTTGACGGAAACCGTTTTCCCATTCTCCCGAAGAATAACAATATACAACACCCTTTGACGTATCCGTGAAGGAACAACAACCGTTTTAGGCATAATCCGTTATAGAAGTCGGTTGTCGTTTAAGATTGTAGCTTTGTGTTTCGCCTGTCGGATAGCTATACTGTATCAGCAGGTCATCCTGAAATATTTGTCGAGCACGAGGAGTGATATAAGCCGCTCGCGCTTCTTGTTCTTGAATTGCGCAACGTAATTGTTCGCATTCCGTGCTATCTCTTCGGCTTTGTCGGGATGTGCTATATAGAAGTTCAGTTTTTCCTCCAAATCTGAAAAATCAGGTTTTATTTCTATATAATGATAGTCGGGTATCAACCTCCCTTCCATAAACCATGTTTCGCATGTGGGACGCGGCATCACCGCAACCGAGTTTGACGACATTATCCATTTCAGGTTGCTTGCCACATCGTTGCCTTCGAGAGCCATAATGAATTTATATTCCAGATGCTCTCTGATGCTCTTTTTCGCGGTTTGCCATTCTGCCGGATCTGTCGTGTTTTTGCTTACGTCGCCGAGGTCGCACATCTTGTTGTCGAAATAAAGTTCCATGAATCTCCGTCTCGATTCTTTCCCTTTTACCTTACCTCTGAATATGACCATGTCCTTCTTGTCGGCGAATTTTATCGTGTCATTCACGAAAATAAAATGTCTAACCTTGTCCAGTTTCATTATAACGGAATTTTCGTCTTTGTCGGTCAGAGGCCTGCTTTTTACTATCGACGGGTATTCGGGCACGTATGTTATATCGCCGGGCAGCAGCAATAACTTAAGCGATTGCGGAAACCAGCGGGCGTATTGGTATGTGTCGAAAAAATAAACCTTTTGCCCTTTCGGCCTATAGTCTCCTATTTTCGGCGTCGATTTCGGCAAAGGCGTATTGACGGTAAGTTTATTATAATAGTTCACCCTTTCCGTTATATATTCGCGGTCGTCCCTCGCATTGCACGATTCCAGAGTGTTTTTAAGCCTCGTACGGAAAAATATTTTAGGTGTAACCAACCTTATGTAGTTGGTGAGGTAATATGCGAATTTCGAGTTTTTGCCGCTTCGCAGTTTGTATGACAGCTTATCCATTGTTGCAACGTGATAATATATAAGGAAAGTTTCAACAAAAATATATTATTTGTCGTAACATGCAAACCGATATTATCTGCCGAAGCGGTTTCCCGTACGGAACAAGGCGTGCTCACGCTTACCGGTATATGCAGTATTTCAACCTCCTATAATATATTTCGGCCTTTTGTACGAACTGGCGTAAAGCATTGCAAATGTTATTGCCGCATTCAGCATAAGCAGTTCATATCCCATTTTGTAACCCCAAAGATGTTGCGTAAGGAAACTTGCTGCCGCAGATATAAGGGGTGAACATACCGCAATATACGGAACATGTTTGTCGCGGGGAACGCTTTTCGTGAAGAGACCGTATGCGAAAAGGCCGAGAAGCGGTCCGTACGTGTATCCTGCCATAGTATAAATGACATCTATAATGCTCGAATCGTTAAGTTGCTCTATAAAAATCATTATTCCCACAAAGGCGAGGCTCATTCCTATATGTACGGCTTTTCTTGTGCGGATTCCCTGTTTCTCTTCCATTCTCCCGGTTTCGAGAATATCTATGCAGAACGACGTTGTTAAAGCGGTAAGAGCCGAGTCGGCGCTTGAAAAGGCTGCGGCAGTTATTCCGATACAGAAGAGATAAAACGCAATGCTTCCCATATGACTCTCTGCCAGTATGGGAAGAATCTCGTCCCCGTTTGACGGCAGGGTAATCCCGAACATGTCGGCATAGCAGAGCAGCAGCACTCCAAGAGCAAGGAACATCAGATTCACCGGGATAAAGGCCAGCCCGTAAACGTACATGTTCTTTTGAGCCTCGTCCAGCCTCTTTATGGTCAGGTTCTTCTGCATCATGTCCTGGTCGAGACCCGTCATTACGATAGTGATGAATACGCCGCTCAGAAACTGTTTGAAAAAGTTCTGTTTCGACATCCAGTCGTCGAACACGAAAATACGGGAGTGGGAATCTTCGGTTATCATCTTTACAGCCCCGCCCATATCTATCCCCATTCTGTCGGTTGCGTAATATATGATTACTGCCAATGCGCTTATAAACACGACGGTTTGCAGGGCATCAGTCCTTACAATAGTATATATGCCGCTGCGTTTCGAATAGAGCCATATCAGCGCTATAACCATAAGGGCTGTAACCGAGAACGGCACACCCCAGTAATCGAATACGAAGCGTTGCAGTATAAGTACTACCAGATAAAGTCTTGCCGCAGCCCCGGTAATCTTCGATATTATGAAGAAAACCGCACCGGTTTTGTAACTCCGCCTTCCGAATCTCTCCGCAAGATATTTGTATATCGATATAAGGTTCAGCCTGTAATAGAGCGGCAGCAGCAGTTTAGCCACGATAATATATCCGACGGCGAATCCCAGCACCATTTGCATATAGGTCATGTCTATACTGCGCGGCATACCCGGTACGGACACGAACGTAACCCCCGAAATAGAAGTGCCTATCATCCCTATTGCCACGAGCCACCACGGCGATTCCCCGTTGGCACGGAAAAAAGCCTCGTTGCTGCCTCCTTTCGACGTCAGACGCGATATGCCCATCAGTAACAGGAAATAAGCGGCCATTATGATAAGAATCGTATATTGGTACATTGTGCAAGTGCTCCGAAAAATAAGTTCGATTATAATTTTTGCGAAGATATTAAAAAAACTTTGTCCGTTTCGTCAAAATAATTAATTTTGGAGCAAAATAAAAGTATAGATATGAATACTATTAAACTCGAGTTGGAAAAAGCATTGGACGCCGAAACGTCCGAAGCTATGAAAGCTATCGCTCCGGAGATTGAGAATGCCGTAAATACATTATATTCAGGAAGCGGTGCAGGAAGTGAAAATCTCGGTTGGATAAATCTTCCGGCAGAGATAAACCACGATTTTCTTACGGAAATAGAGTCTTCCGCCAATAACTTGCGGAGACGTTGTCGTTTTGTCGTAGTTATAGGCATAGGAGGAAGTTACCTCGGAGCAAAAGCCGTAATAGAAGCGTTGCTCGACAGTTTCGCATCATATCGCAAAGACAACAAGACAACGGTGCTTTTTGCCGGACATAACATAGGTGAAGATTATCTTGCCGATTTGCAGGAGTTCCTCGAAGACAAAGAATTCGGATTGATAAACATATCGAAATCCGGAACCACGACAGAACCGGCCATAGCATTCCGTCTGCTCAAACAACAGCTCGAAAACAAAGTAGGCAAAGGCGAGGCACAGAGACGTATTGTTGCAATCACCGACGCCAAGAAAGGAGCATTGCGTACTTTGGCCGACAACGAAGGGTACAAAACATTCGTGATACCCGACAATATCGGCGGCCGCTATTCGGTATTGACTCCGGTGGGGCTTCTCCCCATAGCTGTTGCAGGCTTCGACATCAGAGTACTTGTGGCAGGAGCGCAAAACATGATGCAGCAGTGCAAGAACTCGTCCATAGATAAAAACATAGCAGCACAATACGCAGCGATACGAAATGTAATGTACCGCCGCGGCAAGAAAATAGAATTATTGGCCAACTTCAATCCCAAACTGCATTATTTTGCCGAATGGTGGAAACAGTTGTTCGGAGAGAGTGAAGGAAAAGACGGAAAAGGAATTTTCCCGGCATCGGTCGATTTCACAACCGACCTCCATTCCATGGGACAGTGGATACAGGACGGCGAGCGCACCATATTCGAAACGGTAATATCGGTTGAAAATGTAAACAACACGCTCGTAATACCCGACGACAAGGAAAACCTCGATATGTTAAACTATCTTGCAGGGAAGCGTGTGGATTATGTAAACAAGATGGCCGAACTCGGAACGCAGATGGCACATGTCGATGGCGGAGTACCCAATATCCGCATAGTAATACCGGCAGTAAGAGAAAACTATCTCGGCGCAATGATATACTTCTTTGAGACAGCATGTGCCATAAGCGGATACACGTTGGGCGTCAATCCGTTCAACCAGCCCGGCGTAGAAGCGTACAAGAAGAATATGTTCAAACTTTTGGGTAAACCCGAATCAAAATAAGCATATACCGCAATATTCCCGGTTGCGATAATTATGC
Organism: Candidatus Caccoplasma merdipullorum; assembly: GCA_017694415.1. GTDB lineage: Bacteria > Bacteroidota > Bacteroidia > Bacteroidales > G3-4614 > Caccoplasma_A > Caccoplasma_A merdipullorum. The sequence continues at coordinate 36,780 of JADIMW010000006.1, read as the reverse complement.
CGTAAGGCATAAATAAGCAGCCGGGATTAATTTATTTTTACAAAATTGCCGAATAATAACAAAATAAGTTGTAATTGTGTAGATTTGAACAAGAAAAAGCAAAAGATAAAGCAAATATAGGAAACCAAATTTTTAACTCTAAAATATTATGCGTATGAAGAACATATCTTTACTCTTTGTATTATTTGCCTTTTTAACAATATCATGGCAAGCAGGGGCAGCACCAACAGTAACATCATCCATGACAGCGTACAAGTACGATGGGAACTGGGAATTAAGCAACCTTACCGATGGAAACTATACTACGTTGTTTATGTCAAATGCGGCACAGCAAGCAGGAGACTATATCCAATTGGATTATGGGAGCATAACAACGGTGTGCGGTATCAGTGTCTATTTCCAGCGCAACACTTCCGGCGAACTGTGGGATGCTCCTACGGGAACGGCAAAGATTCAAGTTTCCGAGAATGCTTTGACGTGGACCGATGTTGCAACTTTTACCTCGAACGATATCGGTAGTGCGGATACGAACAATGCTTATTCATGCAATGCCGGCGGCGCAGCAGCAAGGTATGTGCGCCTGTATCTCGTATCGGCCGTAGGTGATCCTTGGCTCAGAGTTACCGAAATAGAGGTAGAGACCGATTGTGTGGTAGTAGAACGTACCGTAAGTGTAGAAACAGCCGATGCATCCAAGGGAAAAGCATATATCGAAACCGAAGGAGTAACAACCGTAACCACCTCGGGAATAGTTACCGCAACGGCTGTAGCCAATGAAAAATATGTTTTCGTAAACTGGACGAATAAGGCAACCGGCGAAGAATTATCCGTAAACTCAGTTTACAAATATTCTCTTCCGGAAGATATAGTATTGGTGGCAAACTTCAAATGGGACAGCACCTTGTCGAGAACCGGCTGGACAGCGTATGCCGACAGTTATCACAGCGAAACATCGGCTACCGACGGTCCGGCATCGTGGGCCTTGGACAGTAACAGGGAAACATGGTGGCATTCGCAGTATAACCCTACCGAAACCACATATCCCCACTGGATAATGTTCGACCTTGGCCAATCGCAATCCTTTACATCTTTCAATTATGTTTCGCGCAACGATCTGACCACCGACAGCGGAAATGGAAACATAACAGGATACGAGTTATACGTGTCGGATAATGAAGCGGACGTGAAGAGTTATCTCGAATCGGCAAAAGTAGCAGAAGGAGTATTCGAGTATGACGGTTCGACACGTATCGCAGTCGATCATATAGTAGAGATACCCGGCGGAGCAAAAGGCCGTTACGTCCTGCTCAAAGGTCTTGCAAGTGCAAACGGCGAACCGTTTGCCGCATGCGCCGAGTTCTATCTATACCTCGATGCATATGTTGTATCCGTAGTATCAGCCGATGAAACAAGAGGATATGTATATATAGGCGAGAAGGGTACCACTTCCGTATCGGCAGGGACAGACGGAACGGCAACGGCAACCATTACGGCAGTTGCATCGGAAGGATATGAATTTGCAGGATGGTATAAGGGCGACGAGCTTGTAAGCAGTGAAGCCGTATATACCACCGGAGCGATTACCGAAAGCGTAACATATCGTGCAGAATTCAACTTTATACCCGTACCGGAGCGTACGATAACCGTAGTATCATCCGACGCGCTTAAAGGAAGTGTCAGAATCGTAGAACCGGCAACAGGTGAAATGACAGTGTCGAGCACCGGAATAGTAAAAGTTGAGGCAGTACCGTACGGGACAGATAACGAGTTCCTGAACTGGACGGACGGATCGGGGGCAGTTGTAAGTACCGAGCCCGTATATAATTACGACAAAGAAGGCGATGTAACCCTTACCGCAAACTTCGTATCGTATTATACCGTAAACATAAATACGGCTGATGGCGGAAGTATTCAGGTTTCGTCTCCCTCAGGCACAATATCAAGCGGCGACAAAGTGTTGGAAGGAACGGAACTTACCGTTATGCTCTATCCTGACAGATTACGCGAACCCGTATCGCTTGAAATCAACGGCGTGGATGTGTTTGGCAATTATTCCGAGACGGCAGGATATACATTTAGCCTGTCAGGGGCAACCACCGTTTCGGCCGAGTTCGGAATGGAACGCTACAGTCTCGAATATGAATATTCAGGCAGCGGATATGTAGAAGTTTGGTCGAGCGACACTTATGACAGCGACGCTGAATCCGAAGGAACACTCGAACTACCCCTCTCTCCCGCAGGTTCTAAATATCAGATGTTCGACATTCTGGAATATGGAAATTACATATACATATTCCCTGTAAGTGTCGGAGGTGCTACACTTCAAAGTCTTGAAATTAACGGTTCGGAGTATGTGGACGATGAAAACTTCCTGATGTATGGCGATATAGAATTTGAAGTATCCGGCGATGTAGTAATATCGGCTACCTTCTCAGGTGAAGACCTCTCGGGAGCAGACGAACGCATATCCGACGGCGGAGCAGTTAAAGTATATGCCGTAGAAGGAGGTATCAATATCGAAGGAGCAGAAGGAATGGTTTCAATCTATTCCGCCGGCGGCGTACTGATTCAAACGGCAGGTACAGGATATGTATCGTTGCAACCCGGATTATATATAGTAAATGCAGCCGGAGAATCGCATAAAGTCATTGTAAAATAAGCAACGTCTTTAAAAAAGCGGTAAAACGCATACATTGTTAAAAAGAGGAGTCGTGCATATTTAATGCTCGGCTCCTCTGCCGTATAAGACCACAAACAATCATCACGATAGAGAAAAAGTCCTTTTTTAAAAAACTCTTTCTGTTGCCAAAACCAAATGGCGTTTTTTTAGTAGTCGCACATCTGTATTACATAACAGGTGCGTGAAATATGATTTGCAAACCCCTATACCATATTGTATTTTTGTGAAAATAAAAAGCGAGGCATGATACTAATAGCAGAAAGCGGTTCGACAAAAACCGATTGGGTTGTTTCGGACGGAATCGTTACGTCGCATTTGAAAACGGCGGGGATTAATCCGCAAATCGGACTGGTAGAAGGTGTAACCCGGGAATTGTCTTCATGGATAAACGGAGTTGCCGAAGCAAATGCCATAGATGAAATTTATTACTATGGGGCAGGAATAATGCACGGCGAAAAAGCGGAGCAGTTGAAAAGCCTTTTTATATCCATGTTCCCGAATGCAAAAGTAGAGTTGCAGAGCGATATTGTAGCCGCTGCAAAAGCCACATGCGGCGATTCTCCCGGGATAGTGGCCATATTGGGGACAGGTTCCAATTCCTGTTTCTGGAACGGGCAGGAGAGTACGATGCACACCCCGGCTCTCGGGTATGTTCTGGGCGATGAAGGAGGCGGAGCATATATCGGAAGAAGACTGCTGTCGGATTATTTCAAAGGTGTCATGCCGAAACCCGCAGCCGAAGCATTTGCCGCCACATACGGCATTACCGAGGAGGAAGTCGTCCGTAGAGTTTATACCGAACCGTACCCCAACCGATATATGGCATCGTACGTACGGTTTATCGCAGACAACAGAACCCTGCCGGGCATGCAGGAATTGACGGAAGAGTGCTTCGCCGAATTTATAAAAAGAAATCTCCATTCATATCCTGTCGGCAAATATCCTGTAAACTTTGTCGGTTCGATATCCGTCGCTTTCAGAACATGGTTGGAAAACGCCTGTCGGAAATATTCCGTAACGGTAGGGAAGGTAATTGCCTCTCCAATTGAAGAACTGGCGAAATATCATATAATGAAGAAATATGGCATTTGAAAAGGTTACAGAAACCCAATCGTATTACGACAATCTTCAGGACATGTCGGAAACGGAGTTGCTTGTCGGAATAAACAACGAAGACAAGAAAGTTGCCTATGCAGTTGAAAAGGCCATACCGCAAATAGCCCGTTTGGTAGAGCATATAGTTCCCAACATGAAAAGAGGAGGACGCATATTCTACCTCGGGGCAGGAACCAGCGGACGGTTGGGTGTACTCGACGCATCCGAGATTCCCCCAACCTACGGCATGCCGGCGACAAGCGTAGTAGGTTTGATAGCAGGAGGCGACGAAGCTCTGCGCCGTTCACTCGAAGGGGCTGAAGACGATACGGAAAAAGGGTGGGAAGAGTTGCAGAGATACCGAGTGTCGCCGCTCGATACGGTAGTGGGAGTAGCAGCATCGGGAACAACACCTTATGTAGCAGGAGCATTGGAAAGGTGTCGTGCCAACGGAATATTTACCGCCTCGATAAGTTGCAATCCCGATTCGCCCGTAGCAGCAGTATCCGATATAGCCATAGAAGCCGTAACAGGTCCGGAGTTTGTTACCGGAAGTACGAGAATGAAGGCAGGGACGGCACAAAAAATGATACTCAACATGATAACCACCGCCGTAATGATAAAAATAGGCCGGGTAAAAGGCAACAGGATGATAAACATGCAACTTATCAGCGAGAAGTTGATAGAGCGCGGGACGCGCATGATAATCGACGAAACCGGCATGGAATACGATACCGCGCGCCGTTTGTCGCTTACGTACGGCTCTGTCGGCGCGGCATTGGATTCTTTGGCGTAGCGTGCTGTCAGTATCTTCGGCTTTTGTTGCCGTGCAGCGAATAATTTATTACATTCGCGGAATCGTTTTTAACATCATTCTCCGATTTCCAAGGAGAACAGAGACAGAAAGAAGATGAAGACCGAAATAGAAAAATTGTATGATATATACTTGTCGAATCCCGACGTAACGACCGACACCCGCAAGTGCCGTCCCGGAGCTGTTTTTTTTGCTCTGAAAGGGGAGCATTTCGACGGTAACCGGTTTATAAAGGCTGCACTCGATGCAGGGTGTGCATACGCCGTAACCGACAGCGACGATTCGTATCGCGACGACAGAGTAATAAAAGTCGGTAATGTATTGGCAACTTTGCAGGAGTTGGCACGTCATCATCGCAGGCAGCTCAATACCCCGATGCTCGCCATTACCGGAACCAACGGCAAGACAACGACTAAAGAGCTTACCGCTGCCGTATTGTCCCGCAAGTTCAATGTTCTTGCAACAGATGGAAACCTGAACAACCAGATAGGCGTTCCCCTTACCCTGTTGAAGTTGCGGGCGGAACACAGTTTGGCGGTAATAGAGATGGGAGCAAGCCACCCGGGCGATATAAAGGAGCTTGTGGATATTGCCGAACCCGATTACGGGCTTATAACAAACGTGGGGAAAGGACATCTGTTGGGTTTCGGCTCGTTCGAAGGAGTTATCCGTACCAAATGCGAACTTTACGACCATATCCGACAGAAAGGAGGCAAGGTGTTCGTACGCCGTGAAGACGACATATTGTACCGAAAGTCGGAAGGAATAGAGCGGATAGAGTACGGCGTTTCCCCGACGCTCAAGGTAAACGGCTCCATTGCAGGAAGTTCGCCGTTCCTGTCGGTGTCGCTCAACATATCGGGAGAACATGTCGGCAATCTTCCCACATCTCTGATAGGGGATTACAACATAAACAACATACTTGCCGCGGCATCCGCAGGCGATTATTTCGGAGTTCCGGCAGCTGACGTGGCAGCCGCAATAACCGCATACAAGCCGACCAACAGCAGGTCGCAGTATATAAAAGGCGCACGTAACGAGATAATACTCGATGCGTACAATGCCAATCCGTCGAGCATGAAAGCCGCGGCGGAGAACTTTGCGTCGATTGCCGCACCGCGCAAGATGCTTATAGCAGGCGACATGCTCGAACTCGGGGCGGAAAGCCGCAGCGAACACGACAAGGCTGTAGCCATGTTCGAATCGCTCGGTTTCGATAACGTATTGTTGGCAGGAGCGGAATTCTCAGCATCGGCAGGCCGTTACAAAGCATTCGCCGATACATCGGCGTTACTGGAACATTTGAAGAACAATCCGCCCGAAGGGTATATGATATTGATAAAAGGGTCGCGGGGAATGAAACTTGAAAGTTGTCTGCCGCTTTTATAAACATGGTCGATATAAAGTCAATAACGGAAGAACTGAACAAGAGCGTGTTTCGCCGCCTCTCCGAGGTGGCCGACAGTGTCGGCGTGCCGTGTTATGTAGTGGGAGGGTACGTAAGGGACATCATACTGGGACGCAAGTCGAAAGATATAGACATCCTCGTCGTGGGAAGCGGAATAGATGTCGCCTCGCGATACGCCTCTACTCTCGGGAAAGGAGCTTCGTTGGCGGTCTTCCGTAATTTCGGAACGGCGCAGGTTAAATATCGCGGACTGGAGGTGGAATTCGTCGGCGCTCGAAAGGAGTCGTACAGCCACGATTCCCGTAAACCCGTCGTCGAGGACGGGACACTCGAAGACGACCTGAACCGGCGCGACTTTACAATAAACGATATAGCCGTCTGTCTGAACAGCGACAGATTTGGAGAAGTATCCGACCCCTTCGGCGGAATCTCCGATATAGAAAAAGGCATAATCCGTACGCCACTCGATCCCGATACCACGTTCAGCGACGACCCGCTCCGCATGATGCGTGCCGTACGGTTCGCTTCGCAGTTGCAGTTCGAGATAGAGGGCAAAACGCTTGCAGCCATATCCCGCAATGCAAGTCGTTTGAAAATAATATCGGGAGAAAGGATAATTGACGAACTTAACAAGATAATGGCATCTCCCCGGCCGTCCGTAGGATTGCGGCTTATGGAGCGCACGGGACTGTTGCAGCTTGTACTTCCCGAACTTACGGCTCTGAAAGGTGTGGAGAGTATCGACGGACGCGGGCACAAGGATAATTTCCTGCATACGCTTGCCGTACTGGACAAAGTTGCCGAAAAGAGCAATAACCTTTGGTTGCGGTGGGGCGCACTGTTGCACGATATTGGAAAGGCCGTGGTAAAGCGGTACGACAAGCGCACGGGGTGGACGTTCCACAATCATAATTTTGTAGGAGCAAAAATGGTGTCTTCGCTCTTCCGTCGCCTTAAGCTCCCTATGGGCGATGAGATGAAATATGTTCGCAAAATGGTAGATTTGCACATGCGTCCGATAGCGCTTGTAGAAGATGAAGTTACCGATTCGGCCGTAAGACGGCTGCTGTTCGATGCCGGGAAAGACATAGACGATTTGATGCTCCTGTGCGAAGCCGACATAACATCGAAAAACAGAGAGAAGGTCGAACGCTTCTTGGGAAATTTTGCGTTGGTTCGGAAAAAACTCGTTGATATAGAAGAGAAGGACCGTATTAGGGAATTCCAGCCCCCCGTTAGCGGCGAAGAGATAATGCGTATTTTCGGGTTGCCCCCGTCGAAACCGGTAGGGCTTATCAAGGACGCGATAAAAGAGGCGATACTCGACGGAATAATTCCGAACAGTTATCCCGAAGCATACGGATATATGCTCCGTTCAGCTGCAGAACTTGGATTGAAGCCTGTTGAGGCTGCCCAAACGGAAACACCTTCCGATAATAAATAAATCTGCATTATGGAAAAAAGAAACGGGTCGTCTCCCTCCGACCTGCCATATTTGAAAAAATCGGAACAGCAATATCGCAAGGATGAGATACGGTGGCTCGAATGGGCAAAGGAGCTTCAGTTTATCGCACAGGCTGGGCTGACATATTCGCGCGACATGTTCGATTTGGAGCGTTTTGCGAGGATTCGTGAAATATCGGCCGAGATAATGTCTGCCCGTTCGCGTCTGTCGCTCGACGAAGTAAAAGGGCTGTTTTGCAATGAAACGGGATTCCAGACACCGAAAATCGACACGCGAGGAGTAATATTCCGGGACGGGAAAATACTGCTGGTAAAGGAGAAAAGCGGCGAGTGGTCGTTGCCCGGAGGGTGGATGGACGTGAACCAGACGATACGCAGCAATACCGAAAAAGAAGTAAAGGAAGAGGCGGGACTGGATGTCGAGGCCGAACGGATAATTGCGCTTCTCGACAGGAACCGTTACAATACGCCGATGTATGCGTATAATATTTGCAAGGTGTTTGTATTGTGCAGGTTAAAAGGCGGCGAATTTTCGGAAAATTCCGAAACGGTAGCGAGCGGATATTTTTCGTTGGACGAATTGCCGCCGCTGTGCAATGACAAAACGACACGGGCGCAGGTGGAACTCTGCTTCGATGCCGTTGCGAATGACAATTGGAATCCTGTGTTTGACTGAAATGTCGGACATTTATATATCATGGCACGAAAATTGTTCGTATAAAATACAGAATATATCGTCTAATTAAAAAAATACACTTATGATTTCAGAAAAATTGACTGCGGCTTTAAATGGACAAGTAGCTGCCGAGATGTGGTCGTCCAATCTATATCTTTCGATGTCGTTTTGCATGCAGTATGCAGGTTATGACGGGTTTGCACACTGGTTGAAAAAACAATCGGCAGAAGAGTTGGAACATGCATGCCAGATAGCCGATTACATTGCCAAACGCGGAGGTAAACCGCAAGTAAGCAAGATTGATGCCGTTCCCGTAGAGTGGGCATCTCCCAAAGATGTATTCAAACAGGTTTACGAACATGAATGCCATGTTTCCAAACTTATAAACGACCTCGTACGTATGGCATCGGAAGAACGCGACAACGCAACTCAGGATTTCCTGTGGGGATTTGTACGCGAACAGGTTGAAGAAGAAGCAACATCGATGTCCATATCCGAAAAAATATCGAAGGCATCCGACGGTGCATTGCTTATCCTCGATTCAAAGTTGGGAAGCCGCGCTTGATGTTTTTAACGGCAGTAACCGATAGAAATACCGCTGTCGTAAGGGAATAAGATTCCTGAAGGCAGCGGTGTTTTTTTTTGTCCGTTCAGGCTGAAAAAACCGCCTGTATCGATTAAATGTTTATTTTTGCCCTTTCAATACACCGCTGATTATGGATATATCCGAAATAAAGAGCCGTTACCGGCAGATAACGGAAGATACACGGCTCGAGTTGAGCAGGATACAGACCGTTATATATCGCACCGGAACAGCACGGCTTCTGTTGTTTGTCGCTTGTGTGGCCGGCATTATTGTTTTACGTGCCGAAGCGTGGTATGTATGGGGAAGCGTGGCGGCTGTAACGGCAATACCGTTCCTGTTATTGGTAAAGTATCATAACCGCCTCTTTTGCAAAAAGGAATATCTTGCAACCAAGATAGATGTAAACCGTCAGGAACTTGCTGCTTTGGATAACGACTTTTCGTCGTTCTGCGGAGGAGTCGAATTTGTCGATTCTTCACACCTTTATACGTTCGACCTCGATGTTTTCGGCGACCGTTCGCTGTTTCAATCCGTAAACAGATCTGTTACAGAACCCGGCGTGAAACGTCTGGCGGCATGGTTTTCTTCGCATCTCCTCGACAGAGAAGAAATACGGATGCGGCAGGAGGCTGTTGCCGAACTCTCCCGCGATTTTGAGTTCCGGCAGCGTTTCCGGATTTTGGGGCTTATGCACAAGGGCGAGAGAGCCGACGAATCGGAATTGCGCGAGTGGGCGGCAACGCCGAGCCTTTTCCGAAAAAACAGACTGTTGCGGATATTGCCGTATATTGTGGCAGGTATAAATCTGCTTTTGCTCATGCTTCTTTTTATCGGGGTAATTACACCCGTTCAGTGGGGTGCGGTTTTTGTAATCCTTATGGGGTGCAGTTTTGCATTTACCGGAAAAGTATCCCGACTGCAAACTCTTTACGGAAGAAAACTGAAGATTTTGAGTACGTATGCCGCACTCCTTTCGTTGGTGGAAGAGCGCGATATGAAAGCCGCGTTGTTGAAAAGGACGGTAGCAAAGACCCGTGAGGGAAAAAACAGCTCTTCGGTGGCGATACGTCGTTTGAGCCGCCTTATGGATGAACTCGACTGGCGGAACAATATTTTTGTTTATGCCGTCTTGAACGCCCTTTTCTTTTGGGAATTGCGTCAGGCCATGCGCATAGAGGCGTGGCGCGAGGAACATGCTTCCGATTTTACGCGTTGGCTGGAGGCGATTGGCGAGATTGATGCGTTGCTTTCGCTGGCTACATTCGCATATAACAATCCCGATTATGTGTATCCCTCTGTTATGGACGGAGAGGCGTCGGGCTCGTGCGGAAACGTCGCTTCTGAACCCTTCCGCTTTAGTGCCGTGCGGCTTGGACACCCCCTTATCGAACGTAGCCGCTGTGTCCGTAACGATATCGAAATGAACGGTTCTCCGGCATTCATCATTATAACAGGTGCGAACATGGCAGGAAAAAGCACCTATCTGCGCACGGTAGGGGTAAACTACCTGTTGGCATGTATCGGTGCTCCGGTATGTGCGGCACGAATGGAAGTTACTCCTGTCCGTCTTGTAACGAGCCTGCGTACGAGCGATTCTCTGAACGACAATGAATCTTACTTCTTTGCCGAACTTAAACGCCTTAAAATGATAATCGACATGTTGCAGCACGGCGAAAAGCTGTTTGTTGTTCTCGACGAGATATTGAAAGGCACGAACTCGATAGACAAGCAGAAGGGTTCTGCCGCTCTTGTAACCCAATTCATGTCGTTGCGCACAAACGGCATAATTGCCACCCACGATTTGGCACTCGGTGCGCTTTCCGAACTCTTTCCCGGCAAGATTCGCAATTTCTGCTTCGAAGCGGATATAACGGACGGCGAATTGACTTTTTCGTACAAGTTGCGCCCCGGCATGGCGCAGAACATGAATGCCTGTTTCCTGATGAAGAAAATGGGTATTGCAGTTGCCGATTAAAAACGCAATGTATTTTATCTGTTCCGATTTACTTTAGTCTATTTTGCCTGCGGTACATATCGTGTGCCGGTGGTAAGAATGACTATGTGGAACCCGTTAAAAAATCATGTAAACTATAGTGGTGATAAAATACGGCACTTAATATGCTGCCAACGGAAACATCGGGTTGCGTTGAGGTTTGTTTTATGGTGTTTTTTTGATTATTAAAAATATTTTATTAAATTTGTAATGAACTTTATTGCCAAAATACGGTTTTACTAACTAAAAATATAATTATTATGAAAAGGACTTTGTTTGTTTCGGTTTTGGCTCTTATGCTCTCATTTGGCCTCTCGTCGGGTGCGTTTGCATGGGACAAGGGCGACAGCGGTTTTGGGGTACGTAGCGGTATAAATATCGTAACCATTACAAACTTTAATGCAAAAGCCGGTTTTCATGTAGGCGGTCTGTATCGTTTGAAAATAGCGAAAAACCATCCTCTTTATTTCGAACCCGGACTTTTCTACCAACTCAAGGGCGGGAATACTTCGCAGCCCGGAGGTGTTAAAATAAAATCGACTCTCTCTTTCCTCGAAATTCAGATGCCGTTCGGTTATCGTTTGGATATAAACGACAAGTGGGCGATAGAACCTCTTTTCGGACCGTACATGGCAATAGGTGTGGCAGGTAAAAGCAAACTGTCGTTTCAAGGCCATACCAACAGCGTGAACATATTCGGCGACCGCGGAGGTCTGAACCGTTTCGATTTCGGTATGAAGGTGGCGGTAAATGTTTTGGTAAACAAGGTTTGTTTCGGGGCAGGGTATGATGCCGGAATGATTAACATGGTAAAAAATTATCAGCAGGGCAACCCCAAGAGCAGAATGGTGTCGTTCTATCTGACGGCCGGATATAATTTTTAAGAGCGCATGAACCTGTGCCGACACTGCATGGCGATTTGTTTCGGCTACCAACAGGAGATGCAGATGAATAAGACTGTACGAGAGAGGGGGGTATAAATCCCCCTCTCTCGTGGCGGTGCTGTGCGAACGATATGTTTTACTGTCCGAACCATTATTACAAGCAGTATCGATATGTCATAGCGTATTAATATTATCGGCAGATAATGTCGCGGCAGTCGGCAGGGGATACTGCGTGCGGCGGTTTGTCCGGCGTAAATACACCCTGTATGCAGGCGCGCAGATGAATAGTATAATGCCTGATTGTTCCGACGTGTTGCGGTAAAATATCTGAAAAATTATGCAGAGGGATGAAAAGGTGTGTTTAAATCATATCCGAAAAACCGTGTCTGTTAATGAAAAATAAACTATATTGCAACCTCAAAAAAATACTGATATGAAAAACAACTCTTATACCCCATGCCCAATCGATACCGACAATGTTTTTTTGCCTCCTGAATTGTCGGAACTGCAAGAGCTCCTTTCGAAAAACGTTCATGAGACATGGGCTGCCGGACGTATTGCCGACGGCTGGAAGTACGGCCCTGTCCGTAACGATTCTACAAAGGAACATCCGTGTCTTGTCCCTTATGAACAACTTACGGAGAGGGAAAAGGACTACGACAGGGAAACGGCGTTTCAAACGCTGAAGGCAATTGTGAAACTCGGTTTTAAGATAGTGAAGGAATAATCCGGCACTCATGCCGAGTTGTTTTACTGTTTTGCAATATCAAACCGGCAAAACGACATATTTGTCGCAAACTTGCGCCGTATAATAAAAATGAGTATCTTAACCGTGTGAATTTAATAGTGTCTTAAATCGCGACATGAATTAAATAAGTGCTTGAATCTGTTTATATTATGGATAACTGGTAGTGTTTTGTCTTTTGTGTGTGCGGCTGGCAAGGTTAATATATAATACCTGAATCATAATATTAGTGAATGTTTTCGGTCAAAATATCTTGCTTGTGTCTAATGTTACCGGTCTATTTATAAAAATCGAATCATAAGAGAGAGGCGATATCGATTTCTCGGCCACTTGAACAAACCTGATGATTTAGAAGGTTGTTTCGCGATTTTACATTTGGAAATAATATTTTGGATACCGTTCTGTTAATGGGGAATAATATTTTCTGTTTGCCGGACTTGAATAGATAATGCATTGTTTTCGGTATGGATGTATTTGACGATTTTTTTAGTAAAGACATAAGCGGCGACTCTATTTTTATAGATAACGATAAACCTGCATGGGACAGACTGATTGAGGGAATCCTGCGCGGCGACGTGATTCCTGTGATAGGTCCCGGCATATTATATGACGGAGCTAATCTTCATGACAAACTGGTAGAATATATTTCGGCCAAGTTCAGATTGAGCGACAAGCCTAAATCCTTTTCCGAACTGGTTTACAATTATGATTTTATTCGTCAGACCAGAAACGAACGGGATGCCATATATATGATAATGAACCAAATATTCACCAAGAAGTTCCAACCGTCAAGACTGTTGAGAGAGTTGTTGAGTATAAGGCAGTTCCCGTTTGTGATAACAACTTCCTTTACGCCTCTTGTGGAAGATGCGATGCGTGAAGTTTGGGGCGACGAGTTGAGGGTGATGCGTTTTAACAACAATCCGTCCGAGAATAACGATATATGCGGGGAGGCCGACTTGCGTAAACCTACGGTCTATTACATGTTTGGAAAAGTTGGCGAAAATGCCCGCAGATATGTTCTTACCGATACCGACATGCTGAGTTTCTGTTCATCATGGCTCTCCGATACGAATCTCCGGCCTAACAATCTTGTGTCGGAATTGAAAAACAAATATCTTCTCATGTTGGGAAATTCGTATTCCGACTGGTTGTTCCGTTTCATATGGTATTCCATACGAAAAGTAAATGAAGGTGAGGGACTCTATGTATATGACGTGGTGGAAGACGGGCTGCCCGATTTTCTGGAACGCCACCATACATTTATACGGAAAGACCCTGAAGAGGTTGTCGGTAAGATAAAAAAGATGCTCGAAGATAAAATATCGAAAAATGAAAAGACCAAGTTCGACAGAGTCGATACCAATACCGATATTTTTATCTCCTATTCACGTTCCGATTCCAAAATAGCAGAAGCCTTATACAACGAATTGTCGGCAAGAGGCAAGCGAGTCTGGTATGACAGGAACGATATAAGTTACGGCGGAAATTTCATGTCGGAAATAAGAAGCGGAATAAGGTCGGCACGATATTTCGTCCCGATTTTCACTAAACACATAGAGGAGGAACGGAACGAGGTTCATGTTTACCGAAACGAATGGGATGAAGCCATGCAGGTTGCCATAAGTTTGGGACGTAAATATATAATACCGGTGTCGGAAGACGGGTTCGATTTTTACAAAGCCTCGATACCGGAGAAGATGCAGCAGCACAACGCAATAATCTTCAATCAGAACGACAATATGAAATCTGTTGCCGACAAGATATTACATATAATGAATCAAGAGTAGGAAACATATATGAGCAGTAACGGTTCAAACCCATGGCTGGGTCTAAAATCATATCGCGAAGGGGAGGTTCTGTATGGACGAGATGAAGACATCCGCGCTCTGTCGCAAAGAGTGTTGAACGATATCGATACTCTATTGTACGGACGTTCCGGAATAGGCAAATCCTCCATATTGAATGCCGGCGTTATTCCTGCGGCGAGAAGAAAGGGTTTTACCCCCGTATATATACGACTGGAACATAACGAAAAGGAGAGCGATTATGTAAACCAGATTTCCAATGTACTCGTAGAGGAAGGAATAGAGATAAGAAATATAGTCCCGAAGAAAGGAACACGCGAACTCCTGTGGGAATTGTTCCACTGCAACGAATTTTATACCAAAAACGGAGAACGGGCGAAGTTGCTTATAATTTTCGACCAGTTTGAAGAGATTTTTACACTGCAGCAGAATTCGTTGGCAAGACGCCGTTTTTTCGAGGAGATGGCAGATGTTTTGAACAACGTCATGCCTAATGCCCTGAATGAAACATCTCATCCCAAAGAAGAACCCGAACAGCCGCGTGATGCGGAGAAAGATGCAGGATTCTTGTTCGATTTGGACGATATGGAGTTCGACATAGGCGACGGCTCGGCAGGATACGTATATGACAACGAGATACATCTGGTATTTACGTTGCGAGAGGATTTCCTTTCGGAATTTGAATATCACACCGCTTGCATACCGTCGTTGAAACATCACCGTTACGGGTTGCGCCCGATAAGCGAAGAGCAGGCAGCAGAAATAATTTTGCGCCCGCATCCCGGTCTGGTCTCGAAAGACGTTGCCAAACTGATTATCGAAAAGGTTACCAACAGAACGGATTTCGAACTCGACGGACATCCCGTATTGGAGGTCGATTCGGCGGTCTTATCGTTATACCTAAACAGATTGTATGAGGAAAAAACCGAAGATATAATATCTGCGCGGCTTGTAGAGGAAAAAGGCGGAGAGATTATCGAGAACTTTTATTCCGATTGTTTTAAAGACATTCCCAAAAATGTAGTGGAATATCTCGAAGACAATCTTTTGAACGAAGACAACCGCCGCGAAAACAAGTCGTTGAAGATATTGTGCCGGGAATTGGGCGGAGAGTATATCAACAAACTGATAGACCGTCAGTTGCTGCGCAAGTTCTCGTATGCCGGCGATTATAGGGTGGAATTCATACACGACATACTCTGCTCGGTAATAAGCAAACGGAAAGAACAGCGCGCACAAAGAGAAAAGACACGGAAACTGCTGGCCGAAGAAGACCGCAAACTGAAAGAACTGGAAGCCAAAGCTGCGGCCGAAAAGGCCTCGATGGAAGCTGAAGCGTTGAAAATCCGAAAACGCAACAGGACGCGGCTGATAGCGGTTTCGGGTTTGGTATTGATACTGCTGTCCGCGAGTTTGCTTTATTGGGACTGGAATATCCGCAAATTCGAAGCCTGTTACGCTTATTTCGACCGCCGCAACGGCTGGCCGATAGGAATAGGCGAGAAACTTACTTTGGAACAAAGAGCCCGGACACCATTATATTACAAATTGTCGAAACGTGGCCGCCTTACCGAAAACTATACCGACATGGACATAATATCGGCCACGTCGCAAATGCCGTATCTATCGAAGATGCGTATGTTCGATGCCGATGAAAACAAAATGACCGACAATGACGTCAAGGCCGGATATTTCCGAAGTTTAGTATCGAAAGTAAAACAGGTGCATTTTGTTTCAGGCGAAGACAGAAATGTTATAGACAGGGAAATAGCACTTGACGAAAGCGGCGACATACTCTATATAATCAATTATTTCCATATACCGAACAGTACCGACTTGTGGGGACACTTTGTCGATGCGACCGGGCAGAACCTCGAAATACGCGACAACAGCGTAAACCGCATGCGGATAACAATAAACGATGAAGGTCGGATAGCTGACGTATTGTATTACGACAATCTGGGAGTCTGCCGTTCCATTACTGCCGACAATATCTGCGGTTTCGCATATAAATATCCCGACGACAAAAGCGTATCGCGATATACGCTCGATGAGTTCGGACGCGTATCGGAATCGTGGTACAATGTTCGTACAACCGAACTGAAAGGCGATACTACAATCGTATCGTACGGAAAAGTATCCAGCCTGCAAGATACCACGATAATGAAAGTTTACGGGCCGGACGGGTATTATAAAATATGTACCGTAAAAGATAAGGCGTACATGTATAACCCGAGGGACGAAAAACCGGTTGCCGTAAAATATATGAAACGCGATGCGCACGGCAATATAATAGAGGAAAAAATAGAGGGAAAACTATATGTGTCATACCCTGCAACGGTTAAATACGAGTATTCCGGAGCAAAAGGGTATTTGACGCAGATTGAGAAACTCGATAAGGACGGAAACCCTTTCATTTCTAAAAACGACAGTATCTATAAAAAGGCATGGCGATATTCCGAATCAGGGGAATTGTTGCGTGAGGAGCATTTCAGTTCGGCAGATAAAAAACGCATCTATTATTACGAAAAGATAATAGAAGACAACAGGCAGACGATAATAACGGACGATGTAAAAAAACAGTATTATATCGAACGGGTCGATTCGTTCGGGCAAGACAAACATGTTACAGTATTTTACGGAAGAGACAAAACCCCGGTAAATTGGAAAACCGCAGAGGAAGATTCCACAATGATATTCCACAAGAGGGAAAAGTCCGTATCGGGCGAAAAGGAGATAATAAAGTATTATACATTCAACAAGCGGAGAGGGACGGTACCGTGCCCTACGATAAAAAACGAGTACGGAATAGTAACGTCGTACTATTGTAAAGAACAGCAGTTCGACGACAAGAAGCATATAAAGTATTACAAGCTGTATGACGAAAACATGAAGATACTCAAATCGATGATGTATTTTTATGAAAACGGGTACGCCCGTGCTGTAATGGGGGTCGATGGCACACCCGTCAGATGCGCCGATTGGGAAGAGGAAGGCCTGCTGTATTACATGCTTTATTTCAACAAGGATAACAATAACAACTATGCAGGGATAAAAGTAGTGGACGAATTCAATATGCCGAGTACGCTTTTCGATCCTGTATCCGACAGTTATTTCAAGGTGTCGTATCTGAACCTGCAAAACAAGGTGGTAACACTGAAAACGACGCAGGAAGAGATAGAGATAACCGCACCGCTCGGACAGACATCATTTGTCCCGGCCGACAATATATCCGACGTACAGTTCCCGTTCCTGCATATACTGGATAAAGAGAGTCCTCTTTACAAGGCCGGTTTTCGCGACGGGGACAGAATAGTACGGTTGGGAAACTGGGAAACAGGCGATACCGAAGCCCGTTTAGTTGCAGAATGGCAACGTGCCGGCACTGCAACTCTTGCCATGGAGGTATTGCGTCCGTCGGGATTCAGATTCCGGCGGATACAAAAAGAGGTATGCCGCGGCAAGGCCGGAAATGAAGAATATCATTATATAAAACTATCGCGTGAAGAGTTGCGCCGTTTCAATTACGTATTAAAACACAGCGAACCATGACAAAGACAGGCTTTATATTTATGTTCATTTTCATCGGGCTGCTTTCACTTCAGGGACAGGTTCGTAAAATATCGATAATCAACAAGTCCTCCGAGAACAGGAATACAAGGTTGTCCATACCTGTATCGCACAGGGCAACGGCATCGCATAATGCCGAAACAGAAGAAAGCGGAGAAACGGCTTTGTACAGAGATATAATACGCAAACACACATGGTATGAAGGGGTTGGCGATACAATTACGCAGGAAGTGGCAAACCGTCTTCCGTACTATTTCCGCCTGTCGATGCGCAACAGGCAGGGACACTGGCAGCATGTGCAGGCTATGCATCAGGATTCAATGACATGCAAGCACAATATCAGCCCGTATGTGATAGACAAAAAAAATGCGGCCGAAACCGACAATATCGAGTGGCGCATAAACGTAAACCGGATAACGCAGTGGTTTATGACATCCGATTTGTCGGGAAACGAAATTGTCGAAGAGCGGGCATACGATAAGGACGGGACGTTGATTTACAGCTTTATCCCCGTGAAGATTTCCGACAATACGATTGTGGGGAGTTATAACGATGCATGGGGGCTTCCTGCCGATATGCGTTCCGATTCGACAACGACATACGGAAGCGTCGTTTCTATAACATACGATAGATGCGGTCGCGATTCCGTGATAAACTACCTCGACGGACAAGGATTGGGAAAATACAACCCCAACGGCGTGGACAGAGAATGTTATCTATACGACGACAAGGACAGGGTGATACGTGTAACATCGCATAATGTTACAGGCGACAATATCCGAGATAATTGGGGAAACTGCGGGAACCTGTATATATACGACGATGAAAACAATATCTGCTCGGTTATCCGTGTAGATGAAAACCTCGAACCGATGCGGATGCCGTCCCTGCGTGCGAGCGGTCTGCGTACGTTCATACGCTGCGATACCAGAAAGGACGAATACGGCCGCGATGTGGAATCGGTTTTTATGGACGAGTTCGGGAACAATGATACAACCTCTTCCGGGTTGCACAAGATAGTATATCGGTATGCCCCCGACGGGGTAATAACCGAAACGACCTATTACGATATTGAAGGTAACGTCATGACGGAAGAAAATGCTTCGAGATAGATTTGCCATGAAAAAAAATACAATAGCAATACTCCTCTTTATACTGTCGCAGGCCGTATATCCCCAGATTCGGAGGTCAATGCTTGTCGATATGAAAAAGGGATATGAACGGGTCGGACAAGCAGATGTACCGGAAAAACACCGACACCATGCAGCTCCGTTGCCCGATACGGTATATTGTACAAGCATAAAAAAACAGTACGGATGGTATGCCCCGCTTAAGATGATTACGGAAGAAACGGCGCGCCACCATGGTATAGTCTATCGGTTTACCAATCGCAACGCAAAAGGCCGGTGGTGCAAGATGGAATCTATAAACGGGCGGGGCGATTTCGTGTCTTCAGGATTAAGTCCGTACATATTGAACATATATACCTCCGAATCCGACATGTCCGCCGATACCAAGTGGGTGGAGAAACTTAAAACTACATGTATATTCGAACTTATACCCGACCCGTCGGGAATAAATCTCATACAAGAGCGCGCCCTCGACAAAGACGGGAATATAGTATATCTGTTTTCCCGAACCCCGATAGGGCGCGATGCCTACGGTAACGAGCAGTATGTAGGTTCGTACAAGGATTGCTACGGCTTGCCGGCAGAGATGCGTAAAGACCCCGGCTATACATACGGAACTCTGGTGATGATAACCGAGGACAAGTGGGGGAATGACAGGGTTATAGAGTATATGGATGCCGCAGGAATAACTAAACCGAACTCTTACGGGGTTTCGGCAGAGTGTTTTGTCTATGATGCCGAAGGAAGAATACTGCGAAAAGAGTTGCGCGACGGAAAAGGCAGGCTTGCTGCCGACAATCGCGGAAACTGCGGATTGGAATTTACATGGACAGGTTACGATATAACGTCGGTAACCTGCATGGATACGGAATGGAAACCGATGAAGATGACTTCTTCGCCCTTTTCTGCCGGTGGAGAAGGAGTAGTAAGAATCAACAGCCGGTATGACATGTACGGACGCCAGTCGGAGTTGTATTTTACGTCGGCCGACGGCTTGAATCCCGACAGCAATGCATCGGGAATACATAAGATTGCATATTCGTACAACGATTATGGCGACATTACCGATATCCGTTTTTACGACAGCAACGGTGAACTTGTAAACAACAGCCATTCCGGAATCGCCGTTATAAAAAAAGAATATGATGATGCAGGAAGGATAACGGAACAGTTGAACCTCGACAAGGATGAGAATCCGTGCGTAACAGTGCTATATCCGTCGCGGAAACGATACGGATACGGCGCAGCGGGAGAAATAGTGTTGTCGGAAGAGTATTCGTCGTGTACAGGACAGGAGGAACTCGTGTATAAATACGAAAAGACCGACAGTTGCATATATGAAATGTTAGGCGACGGAACGTACGAAATAGACATGTTCGATGCAAAAGGCCGGACGGTATCGGTTGCATATTACGAAAAAGACGGAAGTCCGCGGACACAACTCTCGGGGTGGTTCAAAAATATTATTTCATATAACGACAGTCAAGGCAAAACAGTAGTAACCGGCATGTATTTCGATTCGGACGGCAAACCGGTAAATGTAGGCGACAAGGGAGCAAAACGTATAAAAGAGACGGATTCTCTGACATATACATCGAAAAACTATATATACAACAAGGACGGAGCGATGATTGAGTGTGTCGCGACTGTTTTCGACACGACATTTACAAAAGTCAAAAGCCTGTACGATATAAACTGTTACGGTATCCCGAGCCGTTCGGGAGGATACCGCGGAGCGAGGTGGCACAGAGCCGATGCCATCTATTCGTGCAAGGACGAATTGTCGTCATTCACGGGCAGGGACGAATTTAACGAAAAGGATTATATCGATGTAACATCGGAACAGTTGTATTATTACCAGAGAATCGGCGCAAACGGACGTAGCAAATATTACGACGAAAACAACGATGTAATAGAAGACTTTAAAATGCTCCGCAACGAATTGCCAAAGGTAATGAGTGTAGAGGTAACCGACAGTATAGCATATTCTCTCGGGCTTAAAGACAATGATGTTGTATTGATATACGGCGAATATTCGGCCGATTTTGCAGAAACCCCCACATTGAACGAGATAATGGCAAAATGGTCGCTCTATTCCGTCCTTACGACAGAAAAGGAGAAGAAGATGGTGGTTTTCAGAATCGACCCTCTTACTCTCGATTACCGTTTGGTTGAAATATCCGGACTAAAAGGCTCTTATGACAAACATGGATTTATCGCACATATCCGTTATCTTACCAAAGTTCAGAAAGAGCGGATTATAAAGGCGATAGATGAAAACGTGAAGTCGAACAAACCGCTCGTGTCATGGAGCGAGTTCGATAAAGGGAACAAATATGCCGGCGACAAACCTGTAATAATAGCCTATCCCGACATGTGCAGGAACATACGGTATCTGTCATTCCAGCAAAAAATCCCCGTGCCTGCAATACTGCTGGCATCGAGCGTAGAAAGCAAAGGGCTGATATGGCACAACGGCATGGAATTGGATGCATTCTCCGACATATTGGCATCCAGAGAGTTGAAATCGTCGGTATATGTCGATGCGTCATATTCCTTTACTACCGACATGGACAACATCATAACAATTACGCAGCGCAAAGAGCCTCTTTATACGGACTGGTTTTACTGTTATGTAAACAGCAATGTATATAGGCAAATATTGAAAGCCACGAAGAGTGCCTACAAGCAGAACCGGCAATCAGGCAAATAAGAAGCAGTCGGCAACATGCAATTTTTAAGTGAAGGTGTAGAGACTTTAGGCACTCCCTTTGCATTTGTACCGTTGCGGAAGTTAGAAAGGGGCAGAATGCAAAATTCCCGCATGGAAGAAGAACGGAAATATATGCCGTTTTATGCTTGTTGCTTTATGTGGAGTATCTCCATAAAGCGACGGACAACATCGGGGTTACCCGTATGCTTCCCTTTATCTTCGCTTATTTTGCAAGTATCGTTGTAAAACTTCCACGATTCGGTGATTTTTGCGGCAATAAGCTTTATTACGATATTCATCGGTTTGACACCGTCGAAATCATTGGTAAAGTGAGTTCCTATTCCGTATGACGGGAGACAAAGGTTGCGAGCGTATTTTTCTATCTCTATGGCCGTATCCGTACAGAGAGCGTTGCTGAAAACTACCTGTTTCGTTTTCGGGTCGATACCAAGAGAACGGTATTTAGCCACAATGTTCGACAGTTGTTCGTAATTGTCTCCACTGTCTATTCTGAGACCTTTGAACAAATTTGCGAAATCCTCCGAAAAATTCATGCTGAAAATATCCCAGCCGAAACTGTCGTAAAGATATGTGCCCAGTGCCCCGCGGAACGTATTGCGCCACGAATTCATCGCTATATTGTTTGCCATTTGCGGGCCGAACATCCCACCTATTGCACAGACAAACTCGTGAGCCATTGTCCCTACCGGGAGAACGTCGTGTTTCATTGCCAAGTAAACATTGCTCGTCCCGACAAACTTGCCCTTCCCTCCGTTCTTGTCGCGGCAGCACTCTTTCATTGCCCTTACAACAGTATCCTCAGCCTCGAACGAGGCGCGGCGTCTCGTGCCGAAATCGCTGAACACGCATCCAGCATCTAACAGGCGAGCCCCTTTGCCGTATGTCTTTTCGTAGTACGCATCGTAATCGAACAGACGGCTTTTGCCCGTCATGACATAATAAAGTTCCGATATGACAGCTAAAATCTTTACCTCCAAAAATATCGTATCCGACCAGCTCCCTTCAATATCGATATGCAAATGCCCTTCATCGTCTTGTCGGGCCTTTACCCATTTCCTGTTGAATCGGAATCCTTTAAGGTAGTTGTAGAACCAGCCCGGAATAAAATAGCATTTGCGTTTCATGAAATCAATCTCGTCGTCGGTAATCCGCAGCGATTCGAAACTCTCTATCTGTTCGGTCAATTCACGGGCGAACCCTTCGGGATATACAGTATTGTCGCGGTCGGTAAAAGTATATTTCACTTGAGCTCTCGGGAAATTGTCAATGACCGCGCAGCACATCGAAAACTTGTACAGGTCGTCATCGGTAAAGTGATTTATTATCTGTTTCATTCCGATAAGGATTTTATGGCGTTATTCAACAATACGCCCCCGTCGAGCGAAGGCGAGAAACGAGGCAATACGCGGAACATGCCGGCTCCGTATAATTCTATTCCGTCTTTAAGCGTGTTCAGTAAGCATACATCTCCGGCAATACCGCAAATATCTATCCCTTCAATTTTCATGTTGCGTATGACATTGTCCAATTGTATAGACGAACGGCGGTTCTTGAATATCGAATACTCTTCCGTTCTTTTCCGTACCCCCTTTCGGAGAATCATAACTTTGCCCGGAGTCGAATAAAGAGCCTCCAGTACGGCAGGAAAAACAGCCGCACCCGAACTGTTTTGCACGCAATGCATCGGCCACCCGCCTCCTTGTTCCGCAAAAGAACAATGATTATACGGGTGCCAGTCGGTAGTAACAGCTTTGCAAACATAATTATCCTTCGCGTTGCGTATATATTCAGCCAGAGCCTCCATGCATGCCGCCGCACCCGGGACAGGCAGGCTGCCGTCGATAAAATCCATTTGCGGGTCGATGATTAACAATAACCGTCGCATATCGTTTTATGTTTTTCGTAAGAAGAATGTTGTCCCTTTAACAATATCAACATGCGGCATAATACATTATGGCATATTTATTTCATTTAAAAAATTGTGTCGGGCCGCTATCCGTTTTTTTGATATAGTCAAAGATAATAAAAGAAGAGAGGAGAGGCAAACAAAAAATGAAGTTTTAAGTTTGGTAACAACTTATGCAATTCAGTTTCGATGCAGAGTCTGACATTTTGCATAAGACGTAATGCGTACAGTCGGTTGTAATAACAAGAGCGAACAATAAATCCGGTAAGAAGTCGGAGATTGATAACAAGTGTTCCGTCCGGGCATAAAAAAAGCATTGAAATTTTATTTTCAATGCTTTTTACTGTTTGCGGTGCGGACGGGACTCGAACCCGCGACCCCATGCGTGACAGGCATGTATTCTAACCAGCTGAACTACCGCACCAGACCTTTTTTTGTTGCCCGAAGAACCCACTTGTTCTTCTCAAATGCGCGACAAAGATAGATAAAAAATTTAATATGGCAATAGCCGCTGCTTAAAAAATGCGCCATATTTTTTAATCTGTTTTACTTTGCCCTGTTTATCAGAGCTATAAAATCAGTTGTCGTGCATTATTTTTTTTACGTTTCCCTCTTTGGCAAATAGTATTTCGCATTTGTCGGGTGCCGTGTCGAGTTCAACCATGTACCCTTCAGGTTCCTTTTCTATCTTTTTTACCGCAACTTCGTTATAGTTGTTTTGCAGATATAGAACAGCGGCATTGGGCAATACTTTTATTGCGGAAGAAGAGATACCGTGTTTGCCGTTTTTTATCTCGTGCCACATTCCGTTTTTGTCAAACTCTACTTTTGTCCCCGAAGAACACTCTATTTTGTATTTGTCTCCGTCCTTTTTGCTCTTTACAACTTTTTCCCCTGCGAGATATTCGGTAATGAAAGTCTTTGCTTTGGCGGGAAGAGCCGTTTCCATTCCCTTCTTATCTCCGGATACGGCTGCCGTAGCTGTTATTGCCGTCATAAATGCAATTGCCGCTACAATTGCGTACTTGAAGTCGTGTAATCTTTTCATCTGGTTATTATGTTGGTTTAGTGTAAGAACAACATTATTCCGGGTTTGTTCTTTATCAGTTCGGGTTGCAATACGATTTTTTATACATAATGGTAATTTTACGGGCTTTTTTGCCGTTTAATTCTTATTTTTACACCGTATAACATGGTGTATATAATACGGTATATATTAACCACATTGGCAACACTTCTGTTCGTGCTGCTTCTGGTGCCGCTGTTGCTGTATCTCCCTGCCGTGCAGGACGGTGCAAGGGGATATGTTACGCGGCTTGCATCCGAGCAGCTCGACATGGAGGTTTCGTTGAAGAGTATCCGCCTGCGTTTCCCGCTTTCGCTGGAACTGCGGGATGCACTTGTAGTTACTCCAACCAAAGATACTTTGTTGAAATGCGATGCCCTCGTAATGGACATAGGGCTGAGGAAGATATTCAAAAGCGAACTGCAAATACGCGAGTTGAGTTTTGAAGGGACGAAGTTCCATTATGCCGATACGGTTTCGAAATTCGACATTAGAGCCGATGTGGAGGAATTGCGGCTTCAGGCGCGACCTGTCAATATAATAGGCGAGACGGCAATTTTGCCCGATATTGCGCTGCGGGGCGGGGATGTGTCGCTGACCCTTCCCCCGTCAGCCCCCGATACGGCATCGACAGCATCAACTTTCGCGTGGGCGTTCAAGGTGGCAAATCTGCAACTTGAAGATATAAACTACAAGATGCTTATGCTCCCCGATGCTATGTCTCTCGATTGCGGATTGAAAAAAGGCGCGATAACGGATGCTATGGTCGATATAGACCGGCAGCAAGTCTCGGTCGGGTATGTAGGTATAGATGGCGTACAATGCAGTTATCTCTATTCCAAGGTGGACTCGGAGGCCGAACCGCCGGTTGCCGAAACCGATACCGCGCAGGTTGCATCGCTGCCGTGGACAATACAGGCCGATTCCCTCTCTTTATCCAATGCCTCGGCTACATACGGCTATTTGAATTATACACCTAAATTCGGATTCGACCCTCAATATATATCCGTTACGGGTTTGAATCTGAAAGCCGATTCTGTTTACAACAGGGCATCCGAAGTCAGGTTGTCGTTGCGGCATTTATCATTCCGCGAGCGTTGCGGATTCGGCCTTACCGGTGCATCCGGACGTTTCAGCATGGATTCGCTTCTCCTGTCGTTGCACGATTTTATTTTGACTACCCGATTGTCGAATCTTAAGGTCGATGCCGAAGCCGATGCGTCGATTTTGTCGATGAACCCGTCGGCACCGTTTTCGGTAAAACTGATGACCGGTGTAGCTTTTTCCGATGCAGAGAAGATTCTCCCGTCAATCTCTTCGTCGTTGGGAGTCCTGCCCGTAAACCGTTTGGAAGCAGAAGCCGATATAAGCGGAACCCTTTCTGATATAAATGTCCGGAAGGTGAGCGCAGGGATGCCGGGATTTGCAAACTTGGCAATGGCGGGGAAATTGTACGGCATAACCGGTAAAAGACCGTCGGGCGACATAATATTGCGCGGAGGGGTTTCTTCCCCGTCGGTCTTTTTTTCCGATGCAGGAAACGGGGAAAACACCAATAGCGTCGCGATTCCCGACAGTTTGGGGATTGCAGGCCGTTTCGCCCTGCGCAACGACAGCATAGCAACCACATTCAATATCCGTTCGGCAGGCGGCGGGAGTATCCGTATGACGGGAATGGCCAACTACAAAAACCAGACATACGAATTTAATACGGGAATACGGGCTATGCCTTTAGGCGAGATATTGCCCGGAAGCGGATTGGGCAACTTGTCGATGAGGATGTCCGCCGTAGGGGAGAATTTCGATATATTTTCACCGGATGCCTATGCCGATATAACTCTTCGGGTCGATGAAATAAATTATCTCGAACGTGCATACCGCGATATAGAAGTAACTTTCAACGACGTAAACCGGGCCTGTCATGGAAAGTTGATAAGCAAAGATGCCGCGGCACCCTGCAATCTGGAGTATATAGGAATGTTGTCCGATACAATCAAGTCGATACGTCTCACCGGCAGTATCGGAACTCTCAACATGGGAGCTCTCGGCATAACCCGCGACAGCACTTTGGTAAATACGCAGATTGATATAGGTGCCATAATGGCCGGGAACGATTATTATTCGGTAAAAGGCGGGCTCGGCCAGACGCAGATAAAGATGTTCGGCGTGAACAGGACATTGCCGGGGCTGGATATAGATTTTGTTTCCGATACCGCATCTATGAAAGGGAAAATAACGGCGGAACAAATATCTGTCGAGTTCAATTCGCCCGAACCGTTAATGGATTTTATTTCCGGATTAGACTCTGCAATGACTTGTATCACTTCACAACTCGACTCGATGTATCTCGATGCCAAGCAGATAAATTCAGCGCTTCCGCCATTCCGATTGTCGGCGCGGATAGGCGAAAACCCCATTCTGCGTACATATCTGATGCGGAACGATATGGAACTGAAAGGATTTAATCTGGATTTCAGAACAGGCGAAAACAAACCGTTCGGTTTTTTGGCAGGAGCTTTCGGGTTTACATCCGGCAGTATGTCGATAGATACAGTCGGCATATTTCTCCGTCAAGATACGGCCAAGATAAAATACGGCATGTACATAAGCAATACGCCGATAGAAACGGGACAGACAGGTGATATAAAGATATACGGCGATATAGCAGGCCGAAGTGTGGGGCTGAACTTGTGGCAACAGCTTAAAACAGGAGAAACAGGCTTCAGGCTCGGCGGACGCGTTTCGCTCGATACCGCATCTGTACGGTTGGAGATAACCCCGTTGAATCCGATAATAGGGTACTCGACATGTACCGTAAACCCCGGCAACTACGTCGAATATTTCAAAGACGGAAGCATTGCCGCCAATCTGAAAATCACTTCCGGAGAGAAACTCTTCAACATATATACCGAAAACGGAGAGGTGTCGAATGAACTCGGAGTGAAACTTGCCTCTCTCGACATTTCGTCGTTATTGGAGATATGGCCTCTCGCTCCGCCCGTGGGAGGGTTGCTGTCGTCCGATTTGCGGTTGAGTTACGGAGGACGACGTATATTTGCCGACGGAACTATCTCAATCGACGGTTTTACATACAACAAGCGACTTGTCGGAGATGTAGCGTTGGATATGGACTATTCCATTCTCTACGGCGGGGTGGAGACGATAAGTTTCGGTATGGACATTAACGAAAGAAACTGTCTGTCGTTGTCGGGACAATTCGACACCACACGGCGTAAGCCGATGAATGTGTCATTGGTAATGGATTCAATCCCGCTCGAATCGGTAAATCCCTTTATCCCCGAAGAATATGCAACTCTAACCGGAGGGTTGAGTGCCGACCTGTCGGTAACCGGAAAATCCGACGATTTCAAAATGAACGGCTACATGCAGTTCAACAAGGCAACCCTTACATCGGCTACGGTAGGAACAACATTCGCCCTCTCCCCGTGGAAAGTTTCGGTAACCGACAATCTTGTAACCTTCAACAAGTTCGGTATGGTCGGCCCCAACGGTTCGCCTCTTAATATCGACGGAACAATATCGTTCGACGATATGCCGAGAGCTTTGTCAAATCCGTTCCTGATAAAGACCGACCTTAGCATATCGGCAAACAATTTCCAACTTGTAAACGTCAAGAAAAACAACAAATCGACGGTTTATGGAAAAGCGTATGCAAACATGGCGGTAAATTTGTCGGGACCCGTAAATTTCCTGAAGGTTAGCGGCGACGTGTCGTTGCTTAACGGAACAGAGATAACATATACCATGCGCGAAAGCAATGCGTTGGGCGAAGAAAAAGATGTATCGGATCTCGTGCAGTTCGAATCGTTTAACGACACTCTGAATTACGAATTTGTAAAACCGTTGCCCCCTCCGCCGTGGGGAATGGACATGACGGTAAACGTCTCAATAGGTCAGGCAGTAAAACTCGCAGTAAATATCACTCCCGACGGTAAGACAGGAATCAACCTGCAAGGCGGAGGAAATCTGCTATATACAATGAATATGCTCGGCGATACGCGTTTTTCCGGACGGTACAACATATCCGGCGGGACAGTGCGATATACCCCGCCAATAATCTCTACAAAGGATTTCGATATAAATCAGGGGAGTTATGTCGATTGGACAGGGAACATAGCCGATCCGTCGTTCAACATAACCGCGAGTCAGAAAATCAAGACCAGTGTCAATGAAGGAGGAACAAGTCGTCTTGTAACGTTCTACGTTATAATAAGCATAAAGAATACGCTCGACAGGATGGCCATCAGTTTCAACCTCACTGCACCCGATGATATGACGATAACCAACGAACTTGCCGCCATGACGGAAGAACAGCGTTCCGAACAGGCTTTGTCGATGTTGTTGTACAATACATATACAGGCGGGTCGAACACCGATAACAGTTTCAATGACAATGTTGCATTGAATACCTTTTTGCAAAAGGAACTCAACCAGTGGGCGCGCAACAGTTTGAAGAATGTCGATTTGTCTTTCGGCGTTGACAGTTACAAAAATGCCAGTGGAGAGGATGTTACCGACTATTCCTACCAACTCTCCAAGTCGCTCTTCAACGACAGGTTCAAGGTTGTGGTTGGAGGGTCGTACAACCCCGACATTTCCCCTACCGAAGTGGCACAGAACATAATAGGCGACGTAACGCTCGAATATCAGTTGGATGAACGCGACAATATGCTTATAAAAGTATTCCGCAGCATGCAGAACGATATACTCGAAGGGAACATAACCGAGTACGGAGTAGGTTTTGCCGTCAGGAAGCAGGTTATAAAGTTGAAAGAGCTGTTTAATATAACGGGTCGCAAGGCAAAGATCGAAGCCAAGAAACAGAAAAAAGCCGAAGAAAAGAAAAATGACGAAGTTGTCGATTAAAATAGCGATACTGTTCTGCATGGCGATATTGGCGGGCTGCTCCACCACGAAGCGGCTCGGCGAAGATGAAGTGCTGTATGTCGGCGTGAAAAGCATGAATATAGAGTCGCAGCACGAAGAAGGTATCGATGCCGCCACTAAAAGCGAAGTAAAAGCCGAACTGTCGGTAAAGCCCAACAATCCGCTCTACTCACCCTATTGGCGTACTCCGTTTCCGTTCGGCCTGCTTGTATATAACTATTGCCGGCCTACCAAGGATAAAGGATTCAAATACTGGTTCTACAACAAATTCTCCCGCGAACCCGTGCTTATATCATCCGTTGCGCCCGATTTGCGGATGAAACTTGTAGAATCGATGCTCGGCAATGCCGGCTATTTCAATTCGACAGCCACGTACGATTTGCTGTATAAAAAGCGCAACGACAAGAAAGCACGCATATCATATCAGGTGGATGTGGCAAAACCGTGGGTATATGGCGATATATCGTTTCCTGAAGTTACCGACACTCTGACATCGATGATAAACAAGATAAAAGATGCATCGCTGTTGCGTCCCGGTCTCCGTTACGATACCGATACGCTCGAAGCCGAACGGGTGCGTATAGCCACACATCTCCGCAACAACGGGTATTATTTTTTCAGGCCGGAGTATATAAGGTTCTTGGCCGACACAACGCAGGCCGCATACAAGGTGATGATAAAGGTCGTGCTTCAAGACCCTTTGCCTCGCAATGCCGTCAGGCAATATAAGATAGGCAAGATAAACGTATATATAGCAAGTGCCGGCGGAAAAGGCGATATAGATACCATGCAAATAACCAGCAGGCGGAGGTATCGCAGGGCAAGAGAAGGATTTACGGTAACATATCAGCAGCCGTTAAAAGTAAAGTGGACATTGATACGCCGCAGCATAACCGTAAGAACCGGTCGGTTATATTCGCTCGAAGAACAGACATTGTCGCAATCCAATCTCAGCCGGACGGGGGTATTCAGTTATGTCAATACCACAGCCCAAATAGACAGTCTCAACCCTGAGGTGCTGAACATGCGTTTCGAGTTGGCCATGGCCAAACCTATCGAAGCATCGTTCGAAGTCGATTTAAATTCAAAATCGAACAGCTTCTTGGGGCCGAACATGCTATTTTCAATATCGCACAACAACATATTGGGCGGGGGAGAAAAACTTTCGCTGCAACTGAACGGCTCCTACGAGTGGCAGACGGGTGCCAACAGGGCATCCAGTTCGTCGCTGATGAATTCATACGAGTTCGGAGCAACAATAGCCCTTACATTCCCGCGTTTGCTTATCCCGCATTTTATAAAAGAACCGAGGCGGTTTACCCGAACAACCGATTTTAAAATCGGGGCAGACCTTATGAACCGTCCAAATTACTTCAGGATAGTATCGTTCAGCGCATCGATGGAGTACAACTTTTCCACCACGCGCTACTCCTCCCATACGCTGAACCCGTTCAAACTGTTGTATAACAAGCTGCTTAATACAACCTCTTCGTTCGAGGCTACATTACAGGACAACCCGGCGATAGCGCTCAGTTTCCGCGACCAGTTTATACCTATGATGAGGTATGTATATAACTTCAACAAATATGTCGGACGCCACGACTATAACCGAATCTCTTTCAAAGTCGAGGCTACACAGGCCGGAAATCTTTTATACGGCATAATGCTGCCGTTTAAAAAACAAAAACCGTATAACTTTTTCGGCAACCAGTTCTCGCAATTTGTAAAGGGGGAATTGGAATTCAAATATTTCCGGTGTCTGTGGGGAGACAACTGGCTCGCATCACGACTTCTTGTCGGGGCAGGACATGCCTACGGCAATTCATCCGTAATACCTTACAGCGAGCAGTTCTATATAGGAGGCGCGAACAGCATAAGGGCATTTACCGTACGTTCGCTCGGACCGGGGAGTTACCGACCCGATTTCGACAACCCAAACTATTATTTCGACCAGACAGGTAACTTTAAACTGGAGGCCAATGTGGAGCTGCGTTTCAAACTTGTCGGCAATCTGCACTGTGCCGTATTCCTCGATGCCGGAAATATCTGGCTGTTGCAGGACGACCCTGCACGTCCGGGCGGAAAACTGCAAGGGAGTACGTTCTTTAAGGATATTGCTCTCGGAACAGGGTTCGGTATAAGATACGACCTGTCCGTTATCGTAGTGCGCCTCGATTTGGGAATCGGACTTCATGCACCGTACGATACCGGCAAGTCGGGTTACTACAACATGACGAGTTTCAAGAAGAGTCTCGGACTGCACCTCGCCATAGGGTATCCGTTCTGATGCGAACGGATATATGCGTTACGCATCAAGAACGGTAAAAAAAACGTCAAGGCAGATTATTCACAACAACCGCTGCCACAACACCCGCCTTCGTGTTCGTGATGCGAACCGCCGCAATCGCCGTCGTGGCATCCACTGCAACACCCGCCGCAATGAGGCGGATTCATCTCTTCGGCAGTAGCGTCGCGCACAAGCAGCACTTCTCCTGTAAAATGCAAATCTTCACCCGCAAGAGGATGATTGAAGTCCATTATGACACACTCGTCCTTTACCTCAAGAACAGAACCGTTAAAACGGTCTCCGTCCGAATTTACCATCTGAAAAGTCCTGCCGGGCAATACATGCTCCTTATCAAATTCGCCGTTTACGAAAAAAATCTCTTTGGCCACTTCCTGTACGCGACTCTCCTCGTATTTGCCGAAAGCCTCTTCGCACGGAATCCTGAAATCGAAACTGTCGCCGGGTTTCAACCCCTTCATATTCTTTTCGAAAGACTCCAACATTTGGCCGTTGCCGAAAATGAAAGCCAGAGGACGCTCTTTTGGAACACTCTCCATAACTTCATCTTCTTCGCCAACGGTAAGCACGTAAGAAGCCTCCACATATTTGCCGTTCTTAATAAATTCCATTTCGTCGATAATTTTTTAATTTGCGCGCTAAGGTACAAAAAACTCCTTAAAAATAGCATGGACGTAAAAAACGGCATTAGCGCGACCCGAAAATTGCAACGTTACAATATCTCCCTTCGGTAAGACAAAAGAAAAACAGCATAAAAAAAACGATTGAACAAACAAATACGGAAATATGGCGTTAATTTGTTGAAACCTCGCATAAAAAAGTAGCGTAGTTTAAAAAAAAGCATAACTTTGCACTCACAATCACCGCGCGTATGGTAAGGCCGCAATTCGGGCGTAGAACCTTTACCCTGAGCGTCTTGAACGGCAAGACAATATGCGTGTGTGCAGAAGGCGACGATATGTGATTGAAAAGAATATTGCAAACCGAGAGGCTTGCCGAATTTAAGTATATACTGTAAAATATGGAAGAAGGACAAAAACCACATCGCCCGAGAATAGGCGAGCGACGCAACGAATCGGGAGACTCATTTGCGGCATCGCGTTCAGAAAACAGAAATTATATGAGAGAAGAAGGCGGCAATAACTATCGCCCCGAACGCAGAAGCGGTAATTATTACACAAACAACCGTCAGTACGATACCAATCGCAGACCGTACTACCGTACGAACCGTCAAGAGTCGGAAGGGGCGCAGCAGTACGACAGCGGCAACATCGATTATAACAGGGCAGACAGAGGCGAGTATCAGCGCAGGCCGTACCAGCAGCGCAGACAAGGCGAAGGATACGGAAACCAGCAACGCAGACAGAACTATGCCCCCCGTCAGAACAGGAATTACGACAACGGCGAAAACCGTTATCGCAACGATTACGGAGCAGGTGAGCAGTCAAGACAATACCAGCCGCGGTACGGAAGATACCGTCAGCAAGGAGAAAGAACATTCCCCGGCGAGTACGGCGACCAGCAGCAACAACAGTATGTAAGGCCGCAGTACAACCAGCAGAAGCCACAGCGTCCGGCGCAGAAAAAAGCAAAAAAGAAAAAATACAACATACCCGAGCCGATACTTTACAAAGCCCCGTATGAAGCAGACGAAAGCATACGGCTCAACAAATACCTCTCTACCGCAGGAGTCTGCTCCCGTCGCGAAGCCGACGAACACATAGTGCGCGGAGAAGTAAAAGTAAACGGCAATGTCGTAACCGAATTGGGAACCAAGATACTGTTCGGCGACGAAGTAATGCTGAAAGACAAAATCGTAACCCCCGAGCACAAGGTATATGTATTGCTCAACAAACCCAAGAATTGCGTAACCACCACCAAGGACCCGCAGCAACGTCTGACGGTCATGGATATAATAAGGCGTGCCTGCAGCGAAAGAATTTTCCCTGTAGGGCGGTTGGACCGCAATACTACAGGTGTCCTTTTGCTGACCAATGACGGAGAGTTGGCATCGAAACTGACACATCCGCAGTATGTAAAGAAGAAGATATACCACGTCTTTACCGACCGCGATGTAACGGAAGAAGACATGCAGCGCATGGCCGACGGAATAGAGTTGAGCGACGGCCCGATACATGCCGACGCCGTAAGTTACGTAAACGACACCGACCGCGATCAGGTAGGAATAGAGATACACTCCGGCAGGAACAGGGTTATACGGCGAATGTTCGAGGCACTCGGATACAAAGTAAAAAAACTCGACCGCGTCTATTTCGCAGGCTTAACCAAAAAAGACCTCCCGAGAGGCCGTTGGCGTTATCTCACCCGCGAAGAAGTAAACATGCTTCACATGGGAGCATTCGAATAAAAATATATTGAACAGAGGATAACAGAAAAAGATATGGAGATAAAAAGGAGCATAATATCCGACCTTTTCAAAATCAAGCCGATAGGTGAAAAGGTGAACATAAAAGGATGGGTACGAACCAAAAGAGGCAACAAGCAAGTAGCGTTTATAGCCATTAACGACGGTTCGACCATAAAAAACATGCAGGTAGTTGTAGATATAGCCAAACTCGGCGAAGAGACGCTGAAACCCGTAACGACAGGAGCCTGCCTTACGGTAACAGGTCAGCTCGTGGCATCGCAGGGAGGCGGACAGGAAATAGAAATACAATGCGAAGAACTGACCGTTTACGGAACAGCCGACCCGCAGACGTATCCGTTGCAGAAAAAAGGGCATACGATGGAATACCTTCGCGAGATAGCCCATTTACGTCCCCGCACCAACACGTTCGGTGCCGTATTCCGTTTGCGGCACAACATGGCCATAGCCATACACAAGTTCTTTCACGAAAGAGGCTTCTACTATTTCCATACCCCTATAATAACAGCATCCGACTGCGAAGGGGCAGGACAGATGTTTCAGGTAACCACGATGAACCTCGCCGATATAAAACGCGATGAAAACGGAGCCGTATCGTACGACGACGATTTCTTCGGCAAACAGGCATCCCTTACCGTATCCGGGCAGTTGGAGGCCGAACTGGCAGCAATGGCATTGGGAGCAGTATATACGTTCGGCCCCACTTTCCGAGCCGAAAATTCCAATACCCCCCGCCACCTCGCCGAGTTCTGGATGATAGAACCCGAAGTTGCATTCAACGAAATAGAAGACAACATGCAACTTGCCGAGGACTTTATAAAATACTGCGTGCAGTGGGCGTTGGACAACTGTTACGACGACTTGAAGTTCCTTAACGACATGTTCGACAAGGAGTTGATAGAGCGTCTGAACAGCGTTATAAAAGTCGATTTTGTCCGTTTGACATATACGCAAGGAATAGAGATTCTCGAAAAAGCCGTAAAAGACGGCCGCAAATTCGAGTTCCCTATATATTGGGGAGCCGACCTCGCTGCCGAACACGAACGCTATCTTGTAGAAGAACACTTTAAACGTCCCGTAATACTGACCGACTATCCCAAAGAGATAAAATCGTTCTACATGAAACAGAACGACGACGGAAAGACAGTTCGCGCCATGGACGTACTGTTCCCGAAAATAGGCGAGATAATAGGCGGGTCGCAGCGCGAAGAAGATTACGACAAGCTGTTGCGCCGCGCAGATGAAATGCACGTACCCCACAAAGACATATGGTGGTATCTCGATACCCGCCGTTTCGGAACAGCTCCCCATTCAGGTTTCGGTTTGGGATTCGAACGCCTTATGCTTTTCGTAACAGGCATGAGCAACATACGCGACGTAATCCCGTTCCCGCGAACACCCCGAAATGCAGAATTCTGATAACGAGAAGGCAATCATATATATAGAAAAGTCCCGTTGCCCATATAAAAGGCTGCGGGGCTTTTTCGTATCCGCAGGATTATTGCTGCGGTTTGCCGTTTCCGTTTCCACGTTGGACAAGCGAAGTGATATATACCGTAAAAACAGGGAACATCATCATCCCAACAGCTGCGAGGGCTACCGACATCCCTTTCCCCGCCACAGTTACGGCGTATATGTTCGATCCTACCGTAGTAACATCCATAAGAGCCCACCAAAGCGCATCGCCGTATCCTTTGACCATCGGGTTTAAATCATGCTCCAACACGTAAAAAAGAAGAGACGAAAAATAGACGGCAGCTCCGAGCAGCGTCATATAAGTTACAAGCAGGCTCGAAGCCCGGTTGTAGAACAGTTGCCCGACGACGATAACAAGAGCATACCCGCCGCGAATCAGAGGGATAAAGCGCAGCATATATTCCGTTTCGGGCGGAAAAACAATATCGGCATATCTGAAAATGTTCAGGTACGGTATGGAGATAATAAAAAAAACCGCATGCGATGCGAGATATACCCATTTCCTCGCAGCCAAAACCCATTCGATAAAGAAGTCGGCGAGGAAAAACAAGCAAATCCAAAGCTGGATATTGAGATATGTTTCGCTGACGACATCGGTGTCGCTTTTGAACGTATCTATCGAAATAGCGATAACTAAAATAACAGAAAGGATAAGAATAGCCACATGCAGAACGCCGTAAATACCTCTGCGTTGCATTATAAAATCGTCAAGAGCAGTCTTCATGCCATATAAAACAGATTTGCCGCCGTTATTGTTGTGCATGAAAGCCGTTGATATATCATAACCTGTTATCGGCAGATAAAAAAATATCCCCGACATTTCACTGCCGGGGATAAGCTGTTGGAAAAATATCGAATAATCCCACTATTTCTTGCAACTGCCGAGGCACAACGGCTTAATCTGTTTGAAGAAGTCGTTACCCTTGTCGTCCACAAGAATAAATGCGGGGAAGTTCTCAACTTCTATTTTCCAGATAGCCTCCATGCCGAGTTCCGGATATTCCAGACACTCAACGCTCTTTATGTTGTTTTGTGCCAGAATGGCAGCCGGCCCGCCAATGCTGCCGAGGTAGAATCCGCCGTGCTTCTTGCATGCGTCGGTAACCTGCTGGCTGCGGTTTCCTTTGGCTATCATAATCATCGAAC
>JADIMW010000053.1 GCA_017694415.1 Candidatus Caccoplasma merdipullorum | reverse complement strand
CTACAACCTGGTGCGTCGTATAATCGGTCACACCGGCCATTTCAAGGATGCTGGGGAAGAAGTCTTCGATCATCACCCGGTTGGCGTTCTCGGTGCCTGCCTGGCTGTCGGTCACACCCGGCCAATAGACCATCATGGGTTCGTGTACACCGCCCATATATGAGGAGCCTTTGCCGGCGCGGTGCGGGTAGTTCTGGTCGTGGTTGGCGCGGCCTTGGCGGACGCCCTGGCTCTGCCCGCCGTTGTCCGACATGAAGAGCAGGATGGTGTTCTTGGCCACGTCAGGATGTTTCTCCAAGTAGTCCATGATATCACCCAAACTCTTGTCCATGCCTTCGACGAGGGCGGCAATATTGATTTCCGTATTGTTCAGTGTCGTCCCCAACTGTTCGTCTTCATATCCGGCATAATTACCTGTAAAGCGGGTGTCGGCATTATAAGGCGAATGTATGGCGTAGTGCGACATGTAAAGATAGAACGGTTTTCCTGTATTCCGGTCGAGGAAGTCGCCCAGTTCCTTTG
The DNA here is from genome assembly GCA_017694415.1 of Candidatus Caccoplasma merdipullorum. Lineage (GTDB taxonomy): Bacteria > Bacteroidota > Bacteroidia > Bacteroidales > G3-4614 > Caccoplasma_A > Caccoplasma_A merdipullorum. The sequence continues at coordinate 38,077 of JADIMW010000053.1, read as the reverse complement.
TTGCGGCTTGAGTCAGAGCTTCCGTAAGGAACATCCCTTGTGCGGCATATTCATCCAGTCCTCCAATGCAGAAATCGGGAGATGACGATGTGCAATAATTGTCATAACCGAGATAACTGGCCGGCCCTCCGTTGGCGCCTCCTGCAATATTAACATCAAATCCGAATTCGAGAGGGTCCTCGCCCGGAGTATCTTTCGCCCCGAAATGCGCTTTGCCGCAATGTATCGTGTAGTAACCGTTGTCGTTGAGTATTTGTGGCAGGGAGGTTATCGACGTGGCGTTGTTTACATTTTCGTCGGCAGGCTGTATCCCGTTGTAGTTCCATTCCGGAAGAGTTATGCTTCCGCCTTTCGCATCGTTATTTGTGTTGTATCTAAGAGTCCAGTTGGTTACCCTGTGTCTGGCGGCATTCATCCCCGACATGAGGCTGCAACGCGAAGGAGACGATATGGCACACGCGTACGCTTGCATGAATTTGACCCCTTTCTCGGCAAGAATCTCCATGTTGGGAGTATTGAACCTTCTGTTCAAAGGCGTCTCTTCGGTATAAAAAGGAACAGATGTCTCTTGCCAACCCATGTCATCGACGAGGAACATTATTATATTGGGACGGCTGTTGTCCTGAGCTGACAAAGTTGCCGGTATTGCCAATCCTGCAAACATGGCACTTAACGGTAAGATGCTTCTTTTAGTCATAAACTGTAAATGTGATGATTATTGTGGAAGTATTATTTGATTGCAATTCAATTACTAAAAATAGGCAATTTATTCATTATTTGGAAATACATAAAAGTTAATAATGGTTTAAGTATTGACAATTAGTGTTTTTATAATCAAACTTAAATGCCGTGTATAATGCATGTCGCCGAAGCTCCGTGTTGAAGCGTTTAAGTAAAACCAGATTGCTGCTAAAAAGATTAAGCAATATGTCGTATAAAAAATAATTTTATTACTTTTGTATAATCCGGTGATTTATGCAATCGTATAAGATTCGTATCACGAATGTTGCTTTTTCAGGGACTTACGTTTCGGTTAGCCTGTATATGTAAGTGGAACGATAGCCCGTATTCAAACACGTAAAAATGGATTATAAAGAATTTACCGATAAACTTCAAGAAAGGACGGGGCGCGATGTTGCCGTTATAGACAAGGTAATGTCGGCAATGTCGTCTGTTTTCAAAGAGCAGTGTTCAAACATGAATACCATATCCGTACAAGGATTCGGCAGTTTCGAGCCCAAGAAAAAAATGGAGCGCGAAGTTGTCAATCCTGTAACAGGGGTAAGAATGTTGATTCCCCCGAAAATAGTTTTAAGTTTCAAACCTGCAACCGGAATAAAAAACAGAATTAAGGAATTAAGACAAGATGAGCAGTAAACTATCCATATCCGATGTGGCAGGACTGATTTCCGGTAAAAGCGGCCTAACCAAAAAAGAGTGCGAAGCGATAGTGAAGGAGGTCTTTCAGTTGGCCTCCGAAACAGTATCGTCCGGCGAATCTTTGACAATAAAAGGGCTCGGCACATTTAAATTGGTTTGGGTCGAGCCGCGGGGGAGTGTAGATATAAACACCGGAGCGTCGATAACAATTCCCGGACACTATAAACTTGCCTATGTGCCCGAAGCCGCTTTGCGCAATGCCGTAAACGAACCCTTTGCATATTTCGCCACGGAGGTACTCCCGCCGAAATCCGAAACAGAGATTGAAAAATCGAAAAGAAAGGACGTAAACGAAAATATAATTCCCGAACCGAAAGGAACAACATCGGAAGAAGAGCAAAACGAAATGCCGTCCGAACCCGAAGGAGGTGAAACTGCCGTTCAGGAAGAGACCGGGAAAAACGTTTCCGTACCAGCCGAACAGCAAAAAGACGATGACGGGGAAGCCGTTATGACGGCAGCAGAAGATTTGTCGGTACAATCGGACGAAAGCACCGTGTCGGAAACCTGCGAAACGGAACAGATTGATATGGCCGTTTCAGAAATCTGCGAAACCGTGCAGCAGCCCGTGTCGGAAGAGGCGGCAACAATATCTGCACCGTCGGAAGAAAGAGCGGCCGATACCGTACAAGACAAAGCAGACATAGAAAAAGAATACAGGCGTCGCACACGAAACGGATACATTGCCGGCTTTGCAACTGCCGTCCTGTTATTCCTTATAATAGGCGGAGGAGCATACTATTTCTATTCCAATTCTAAAAACTTCGACATAACGCTGTCCGTATTCAAATTCCCGTTTGCGGCGGAAAACAAAGAAGAACCGAACAAACCCGATACGGCAGTTGTTGAAAAAGAGGCAGGCGTACCGATACCAGAAACCGCTTCAGAGTCTGACGTAGCAGCCGATACCGAAACCGTTGTCGAAACTATTGAACCCGGAAAATTTTTGACGACGATAGCTCTTAAGCATTACGGAAATAAAATCTTTTGGGTTTACATATATCGCGAAAACGAAGATAAAATATGGAATCCGCGATATTTGCCGAAAGGATTCAAGGTTGTGGTACCGCCCCGTTCAAAATACGGAATCGATTCGGAAGATGAAGTATCCATAAGGCGGGCGCAAGATTTGGAAAAACAGATACTGTATGAAATAGAATAATGATATGCCGGGCAGAACAGATGCCCGGCTTAATTTTTTTTAATAAACCAAACTTTTACTTTTAACAAAGCAAAATGTTAAAATTAAGAGTTGCCGCTTATCTTTGTAGCGTTATCGTAAGAAATAATTAAATAACAAATAACAATTATGGAGCAGACAGTGGATATTCGGGAACTTAACGAAATGATTTCCGCCAAGAGTTCGTTTGTGAACATGCTGACAATGGGAATGGACAAGGTGATAGTAGGGCAAAAACACCTCGTAGATTCGTTGTTGATAGGGCTGCTGTCGAACGGGCATATCCTTCTTGAGGGTGTTCCCGGTTTGGCAAAAACTTTGGCGATAAAAACCCTTGCATCATTGATAGATGCGAAGTATAACCGAATACAATTTACCCCCGACCTTCTTCCTGCCGATGTAGTGGGAACACTTATTTACAGTCCGGCAAAAGAGCAGTTTTTGGTTAAAAAAGGCCCGGTATTCGCCAACTTCGTATTGGCTGACGAGATAAACCGCGCACCGGCAAAAGTACAAAGCGCATTGCTCGAGGCGATGCAGGAACGGCAGGTTACGATAGGCGAGAGTACATATAAGCTCGACGATCCGTTTCTTGTAATGGCGACCCAGAACCCGATAGAACAAGAAGGTACATATCCGCTGCCCGAAGCGCAGGTCGACCGTTTTATGTTAAAAGTTATAATCGGCTATCCTAAAAAAGAAGAAGAAAAACAGATTATAAGGCAGAACATATATGGTGAGACAACCGAAATAAAACCGGTAGTAAAACCATCCGAAATAGTAGAAGCGCGTAAAGTTGTGCAACGCGTATATATCGACGAAAAAATAGAACGCTATATAGTAGATATAGTATTCGCCACACGATTCCCGCAAGACTGCGGACTGGAAGATTTGAAAGAAATGATTTCGTTCGGAGCGTCGCCTCGCGCCTCTATCAATCTTGCCCTGGCAGCACGCGCATACGCATTCCTCAAACAACGCGGATACGTGATACCCGAAGATATACGCGCCGTATGCCACGACGTTCTTCGCCACCGAATAGGGTTGAGCTATGAAGCAGAAGCAAACAATCTTACCTCCGAAGAGATAATAAGCGAAATACTGAATAAGGTAGAAGTACCTTGATAAATAAAAAAAGGAGCAGGTAAATGGAGACTACCGAGCTATTGAAAAAAGTACGGCGCATTGAGATAAAAAGCCGCGGATTGTCGCGCAATATATTTGCGGGACAATACCACTCGGCCTTTAAAGGCCGAGGTATGGCATTCTCCGAAGTTCGCGAGTACCAGTTCGGCGACGATGTGCGCGATATAGACTGGAATGTAACGGCACGACATAACAAGCCGTATATAAAAGTATTCGAAGAGGAGAGGGAACTTACGGTAATATTGTTGATAGATGTTTCGGCAAGCCGGAATTTCGGAGCGGTAGGAGAGTCCAAAAAAGAGATGATGACCGAAATAGCCGCAACTCTTGCATTCTCCACGATACAAAACAACGACAAGATAGGCGTCATATTTTTTTCGGACAAGATAGAGAAGTTTATCCCCCCAAAAAAAGGACGTCGCCACGTCCTTTACATAATAAGGGAATTGATAAATTTCAAGCCCGTTTCTCGAGGAACTTCAATATCCGGAGCTTTGGAATATGTAACCAATGCCATAAAAAAACGGTGTACGATATTCCTCATGTCCGATTTTATCGACTCGCACGATTACAAGCAGGCCATGTCCGTAGCCAACAACCGCCACGATATGGTAGCCCTTCAGATATACGACGAACGCGACACGCAAATTCCCGATGTAGGGCTTGCCAAGTTCCGCGATGCAGAGCGAGGCGTTGATATATGGGTCGATACATCGTCCCGCAAAGTACGGGAAAAATACGCCGCATGGTGGAACGGTATCCACAAACGGATGCAGGATGCCGCACGCAAAAGCCGTGTGGATATAACCACAATATCGACGGCCGAAGATTATGTCCTGTCATTGATAAACCTGTTTAAACAGCGATAGAAAAAGAAAAGATGAAAAAAACAATTTCCTTGCTGGCTATAATTTCCGCAATGATATTGTCCGCATATACCCCGGCACATTCGGAAGAAGCACCCGAAAAACTTCTCGTGTCGGCCAAAATGGATTCCGCCGTAATATGGATGGGCGAGCAGACGTCGATAAAACTGGAACTGGTTCAGGACAAAGGTGCGCTCGCACAGTTGGCCGTCCCGGCAGATACCCTCGCGGCAGGAGTGGAAATAATAACCGTAACGCCGGGCGATACGACAGAGATAAAAAACGGTCGCATACAAATTGACCGCGAAATAATAGTAACATCGTTCGATTCCGGATTTTACTATATCCCGCCGATAAAATACGTGCTGGATACCGACACGTTCGCATCCCAACCGTTAAGTTTGAAAGTCGCTCCCGTCCCGGTCGATACGGTAAGCATAGACAATTTAAAGGCGGTAAAAGGAGTCCGTTCCCCGCGTTTCGTACTGTGGGACTACATTCCGGGATATGTATGGATAATAATACTCGGAATAGCGGTAATATTGGCAGGAGCATACCTGTATTACAGATATTTCAGAAACAAAGACGAAAACAACGTACAAGCCGAACCCCAAATCCCGCCGTACGAAAAAGCGATACAGGCATTGAACATGCTGAAAGAAGAAAAACTGTGGCAGGGAGGACAAGACAAACAATATTACACACGTCTGACAGATATACTTAGAGAGTATCTCGACGGGAGATTCTCAATCAATGCAATGGAGATGACCTCCACCGAAATACTCGACGCGCTGAGACGCAATAATGAAACGCGAGTCGTAGAGCGGCACATGAAAGAGATACTGAATGTCGCCGACTTCGTGAAGTTCGCCAAGATGCGACCGTTGGCCGACGACAACGAAGCCTCCATGCGATATGCGATAACATTTGTTGAAGAGACCAAGCCGCAACCCGAACCCGTTCAGGACGAGACGTCGGAAAAAGACACGGAAAAGTCCGGAAAAACAGACAAAATAAAGTAAAACACACAAAAAAGAAAAGATATTATGATATTTGCCAATCCCGCATATTTGTGGCTGTTGCTGCTTCTTGTTCCGGCGATATTATGGTATATCCTCAAACAGCAGAAAGGAAACGCCTCGATGGAAGTATCGAGTACATCACCTTTCGAAGAAATGCCCCGCAGCTATAAATACTACTTGCGGCATGTGCGGTTCGCTCTCGAATTGGCTGCTGCCGCATCGTTGATAGTAGCATTGGCGCGACCGCAGTCCACAGACAGTTGGACAAGCCGTTCAACCGAGGGAGTGGACATAGTCCTGACGCTCGACATATCGACAAGCATGCTCGCCCGCGATTTCAATCCCAGCCGTGTAGATGCGGCAAAAGACGTAGCGGCGCAATTCATATCCGGGCGTCCGTACGACAATATAGGATTGGTGATATTTGCCGGAGAGAGTTTTACCATGTGTCCGATGACAACCGATCATGCAGCCCTGCTCAACCTGTTGCGCGACGTTGAGTGCGGAATGATTGAAGATATGACGGCCATAGGCGACGGACTCGCAACAGCCATAAGCCGGATAAAGGACGGGCCTGCCAAGTCGAAGACCATAATACTGCTTACCGACGGAACCAACAACGCCGGCGACATAGCCCCGGTAACAGCAGCCGACATAGCCCGTACATTCGGGATACGGGTATATACCATAGGCGTAGGTACAAAAGGAATGGCGCCATATCCGGTGCAAACGCCGTATGGAATAGAGTATCGCAACTATCCCGTGGAAATAGACGAAGTAACGCTCGACCAGATAGCCGTAAAGACGGGAGGAAAATATTTCAGGGCAACCGATAAAGGTGCGTTGAAAAACATATTCTCCGAAATAGACAAAATGGAAAAAACCAAATTGTCCGTAACCGAGTACAGCCGCCGCGAAGAAGAATTTATGATATGGGCGGTATTTGCACTTATATTCCTGTCATTAGACATATTGCTGCGAAATACGATATTGAAGAATATTCCGTAAAAGATAATAGCCATGTTCAGATTCGCCAATCCACAATACCTTTACCTGTTGATAATCGTCCCGTTGATATGGGGGCTATATCTTTATGGAGAATACCGCCGTCGCCGCAACCTGAAAAAGTTCGGAAAAGAAGACGTATTGTCCCCCCTGATGCCCGATATATCGCGGTATCGCCCCGGACTGAAATTCTTCTTGTTGCAGTTGGCATTCATATTGCTGATATTGGTCATTGCGCGACCGCAGATGGGTTCCAAACTGGAAACGGTCAAAAAACAGGGCGTCGAAATAGAAATAGTACTCGATGTGTCCAACTCCATGATGGCGCGCGATGTAAGCCCGTCCCGTCTCGACAAAGCCAAAATGATGCTTTCCAAATTAGTCGATGAACTGAGCAACGACAAAATAGGACTGATAGTATTTGCCGGAGACGCATACACCCAATTGCCCATAACATCCGATTTCGTATCGGCAAAGATGTTCCTGTCGTCGATAGATACGAAAATGGTCCCTTCACAAGGAACTGCCATAGGGCGGGCGATAAATCTGGCAGCCAATTCCTTTACTCAGGACGAGAGTGCCGATAAGGCGATAATCGTAATCACCGATGCCGAAAATCACGAAGACGATGCTGTCGGCGCGGCTAAAGAGGCAGCAAGCCGCGGCATAAGAGTAGATGTAGTGGGAATAGGAACACCGTCCGGTTCGCCCATACCCATAAACGGCTCCACAAGCAATTTCTATAAGGACAAGGACGGGAACGTGGTAATAACAAAACTCAACGAATCGTTGGGGCAGGAGATAGCGCAAGCCGGAAGCGGCATATATGTATCGGCCGACAATACCAACCGTGCGTTGCGCGCATTAACCGCCGAAGTCCGCAAAATGAAAAAATCCGATGTGGAAAGCAAAGTCTATTCCGAATACGAAGAACAATTCCAGATACTGGCATTAATAGCATTCCTGCTTATAATGGCCGACATGTTTATACTCGACGGTAAGAGCAAGTTTACACGCAGAGTTAATTTCTTTACAGACAAGTAAACAAAGCAGACAAAATGAAAAATATCATAGTAACAGTCGCAGCATTGTTTTTCCCGTTCCTCCTGTGCGCTCAAGATACAGATAGAGAACGCAGCAATAAAAACGAAAGAAGTTCGGTAAGAAAAGGCAATAAAGAATACGAAAACAAAAACTATGTAGGAGCCGAGATAGACTATCGCAAGGCGTTGGAAGCCGCGCCGTTGTCGGGCGATGCAACATTCAATCTGGGAGATGCCCTTTACGAACAGCAAAAGTACGACGATGCCGCGAAAGAATTCGAAAAAGCAATCAATTCCGAGACCGACCCTGTAAAACAGTCCGAAGCATGGTATAACCTCGGCAATACATACATGAAAAACCAGAAGTATGCCGAAGGAATAGAAGCATATAAAAACGCATTGCGGAAAAATCCCAAGGACGAAGACGCGCGATATAATTTACGGTTGGCGCAGTTGATGTTGCAAGAGCAGCAACAGCAACAACAGAACAAGGACGACCGGCAAGATGAACAAGAGCAGCAGCAACAGCAGCAGCAACAACAGCAACCGCCGCAGGAGCAGCAACAAAAAGAAGACAATCAACAGCCTAACAGTCCGACGCAAATGACCGAAGAAAATGCGCAACAGATACTCGACGCATTGCAGCAGGACGAACGGAACACACAGGAAAAAGTACGTAAGGCGATAATGGAGCAATACGAAAGGCGGCGCACCGATAAAGAATGGTAAGAGCAAAAACAGAGAAAAGAGATGAAACAGAGACTAACCATAATAGCACTACTGATTTTTGCATTCGGTACAGTAATGGCCGACGATGTAAAATTTACCGCATCAGCCCCAAGGCAAGTAATAGCAGGACAGCAGTTCAATATAGTCTATACCCTGAAAAACGGCGACGGAAGCGATTTGAAAGTCCCCGATTTCAAAGGCATGGATTTATTGTACGGTCCCGGAAAATCGCGCAGTTCGCAATTCTCCATAATTAACGGGCGGACGACTTCCACCACAGAAGAGAGTTATACATATACGCTTACAGCCAAAGAAGCGGGAACATTTACAATAGCCGCAGCCACGATAACCTCCTCCGGCAAACAATACACGTCCAATACCCTTACTATAAAAGTATTGCCGCCCGACAGCAACGCGCAGCAAGGAGCGACACAGAACAATGCTCCGTCGGTTTCGTCGGGACAAGGAACAGATGACAAGACATTCGCACGCATAATACTGTCCAAGACCAACGTTTACGAGCAAGAAGGCATATTGGCCACGATAAAAATATACACGAAAGCCGCAGGGATAAGAAGTCTCGAAAGCGCGACATTCCCGTCGTTCGACGGATTCGTCGTACAGGACATACCCATACAAAACCCGCAGGTGGAGTTAGAACACTATTCCGGCGAGAACTATTCAGTAGTGGTAATAAAACGGGCGCTGCTCTATCCGCAACGCTCCGGAAAAATCACAATCGACCCCGGAAAGTTCGAAGTCGCAGTACAGGTGATACGTCCCGTACGCGGTTTATTCGGTATGATGCAGGGATATGAAGACATAAACAAAAGAATACAGACACAAACCGCAACCGTAAACGTAAAACCCCTTCCGTCGGGCAAACCCGCATCATATGCAAACGCGGTGGGAAACTTTACGATAGCATCCGCAATAAACACCCTTACACCAAAAACCAACGAGGCCGTAACACTTAAAATAAAGATAAAGGGAAAAGGCAACCTTAAATATATAAAAGACCCGCAGGTCGATTTCCCTGCCGATTTTGAAGTTTACGACCCCAAAACCGATTTGAACATAAATACCACCCTTTCGGGAGTAGAAGGGACACGCACGATAGAATATACGGCAATACCGCGAAGTGCAGGCGAGTTCGACATACCCGCAGTACAGTTCTCGTATTTCGATGTGGCGGCAGGGAAGTACAAGACCTTACAGACACAGGCGTACAGGCTCAATGTGGCAAAAGGTAAAGATAGCGGCGGCGGTCAGGTATCCGACTATACCTCCAAAGAAGAACTCAAGATGCTCAACGAAGACATCCGTTATATCAAAAACGGAGAATTTGAATTGCAGCAGTCGCCGCAACCGTTTTTCGGGACGTGGAGATACTGGCTCGCATATCTGATACCCGTAATAATATTCGCGGCGTATGTAATAATAAACCGCAGGCAGGCAAAAGAAAATGCCAATGTAAAACTTATGAAAACCCGCAGGGCAAACAAGGTAGCGGCCAAACGGCTGAAAACAGCAGGCAAATACCTCAAGGAACACAACAGGGAACTCTTCTACTCCGAAGTTCTGAAAGCCGTATGGGGATATTTGAGCGACAAACTGATGTTGCCCGTATCCGAATTGAACCGCGACAACATAGCATCCGAACTTCATAAATACGGTACGTCCGACGAAGTGGCGTCAATGTTTATCGATATACTGAACATTTGCGAATTTGCACAATATGCCCCGTCGCAGTCCGATGAGGCGATGGACAAACTATACGACGATACTGTCGAGGCCATAGGAAAAATGGAGAGTACCAAACGAAACAACAAACAACAGTAATCTTCGGGAGATATGAAAAAGACAGCAATAATGATATTTGCAATGCTCTGTTCGTTCATTTATGCAGAAGCAGCAACATTGCAGGAAGCGGCCGAAGCATACGGAGCGCAAAAGTACGACGATGCGGCCGCCATGTATGAAGAAATAATTGCCGGACAAGGCAAGTCGTCCGAGGTTTACTACAATCTCGGCAACGCCTACTATAAACTTAAGCAGTATCCCAAGGCCATACTCAATTACGAAAGAGCATTGCTGATGGCACCGGGCGACGAAGACATACGTTTCAATCTCGAACTTGCACGAACCAAGATAACCGACAAGATCGACGTTATTGACCGTTCGTTCCTCTCCGTATGGGGCGATACACTTCGCAACCTCTTTTCGTCCGATACGTGGAGCATAATAGCCATAGCAACATTCATCCTTTTTATAGCAGGGGCATTCCTTTATTTCTTTACCACTACGGTATGGATGAGAAAATTAGGCTTTTTCGGCGGATTCCTGTTGCTTGTAATATCCGTGGCGGCAAACTTTTTCGCCAGCCAGCAAAAAGAAAAACTTCTCAACCGTAACGAAGCGATAGTAATATCGCCGAGCGTAACGGTAAAGAGTTCACCGGCAGACAGCGGCACCGACCTTTTCATTCTGCACGAAGGGACAAAGGTGAAAATAACCGACAAAGTGGGAGAGTGGTCGGAGATTCGTATAGAAGACGGCAACACCGGCTGGATGCAAAATTCCAAAATGGAGATTATCTGACGAAAAACCATAATATATACACCAAAAAATAACTTTCATCACAACCTGTATGCAATCACTGATAGACGCGGACAAGGCACTCCTTCTTTTTTTCAACGGATATCATACACCGTATCTCGACTATGTATTTTGGGTAATAACGGGTAAGTTCATATGGATTCCGTTAATCCTGTCGTTCGTATATCTGTTCTTTACAAAAGGGTGGAGAGAAGCCTCGCTCGTAATACTCATGGTTGCCCTGACCGTAATATTGTGCGACCAGCTCTCGTCCGGTCTGTGCAAACCGTTGTTTGCACGTCTCCGCCCGTCGCAAGACCCCGAATTTTCCCAGTTCGTAACAATAGTGAACAACTACCGCGGCGGTTTGTACGGGTTTATATCCGGCCATGCCGCTAACAGTTTCGGAATAGGAGTCTTTTCCATTATGCTGTTCCGCAACCGCATATATACCGTTTCTGTCCTTATATGGGCGAGCCTGTCGTGTTATTCGCGCATGTACCTCGGCGTACATTATCCCGGCGACATCCTCTTCGGAGCCATAGGCGGAGCATTGATAGGTTATCTCACCTATATAATATACGAAAGGCTGCATACCCGAATCTTTAAAACCCCCAATCAGTATGCCGGAATAAAGGCTGTGAACATTCCTCTTGCGGTAATGTACGCCACATACATATTTATTCTGATATTTGCCCCGCTTATAAACTTTAGGATCAGATAAATACAAGTTTCATGTCTGAAGCCGTCCGTAAAGCAGGTTTCTTTTTGTAGGCAAAAGGCGAAAAAAAACGGTTTTTTTTTGTTTTTACCGATAATAATAATTACATTTATTGCGTAAAACCAGAAACGGAATAAATAAAATTATTAATAATTAAAACCCTTATTGCCATGACAAAGATGATAACATTTGACGAACTGAGAAGAATCAAGAACAGTCTGCCTGAAGGTTCGTCGCACCGTATAGCCGATGAGTTGAACATAGACGTACAGACGGTGCGCAATTATTTTGGAGGGAATGATTACAAAACAGGCGAAAACTGCGGTTTGCATATCGAGCCGGGGCCCGAAGGCGGTATAGTTGTTCTTGATGACACCAAGATTCTTGACATGGCTATTGCCATACTGCAGGAAGAGACAGCATCCAAAGAATAGCGGCGTGCAGCCGTAAACTTGAGATTATCGAAGTACAATCTCAAAAACAATCGGTTATGAGCGAGGACAGATTGATAACAGTTGCAATATATACTTACGAGAAGGCGCAGATAGTAAAGAGCCTGCTCGAAAGCGAAGGAATACCGGTGGTTATTCAGAACGTAAATCTGATACAGCCGGTAATCTCTTCGGGAGTACGGGTGCGGATAAAGGAGACCGACCTGCCGCATGCACTAACCATACTGGAAGCTCACAATACCCTTTTCGAAACGCCCGATTCGGGCAAAACAAAGAAAGGTGGCGACAGCAGGCAACATATAGTAATACCTGTCGATTTTTCCGATTATTCATATAAAGCGTGTTCGATAGGATTCGACATTGCACATAAAATCGATGCGACAGTTACGGTATTGCATACCTACGTAATACCTTATTTGCCCGATGCAATACCCATAACCGATACCTTTATCGGACGCGAAGAGATGGAAGAATTCAAGTCCATAAAAGAAAATGCGCATAAGCAAATGGGCGAATTCTTCGATAAGCTGAAAGCGTCGATAGCAGCCGGAGAACTTCCGGATATAAACTTCGAGTGCAGTGTAAAAGAAGGCGTACCCGAAGATGAAATACGCATAATGTCGCGTCGCGTCGCCCCGTCGTTAATTGTAATGGGAACGCGCGGAAAAGGACGTAAAGACAGCGAACTTATAGGAAGCGTTACGGCAGAAGTAATCGATTCCGCAAGAGTGCCAGTATTGGCTGTACCCGAAAATACACATGTGGGACGGTGCAGCGACTTAAAGCGGTTGGCATTCGTAACAAGTTTCGACCAGCGCGAACTTGTAGCGATAGATACCTTTATGCGTCTGTTCGGAGAGTTCGACTTTGATGTGGTGTTTGTCAATTTCCTGCCCGACAAAACCGATAAAATAAATGAAATACAAATGCAGTATCTCGAAAAATACTTTGTAAAACATTACCCGTCCAAAAAATGCACATGTCGCTTTATAGCAACAAAAGACATTCTCGAGGGCGTAAATGATTTTATAAAAGAAGAAAATATCGATATACTCTCCATGACCACACGGCGAAGATCCATATTCGCGCGTCTGTTCAATCCAAGTATCGCCCACAGGATGATATTCCATTCGGATACTCCGCTGTTGGTGATACCCGCAAAAAAATGATTTCATTTCCTTTATGATAGCGAGCATGAGACTACGGTATGCGATATACCGCCAGTCTCGTGCTCGCAAAAAAACAGCAGGCAATATTTGCCGTAAATGCCGGGTATCCCCTTCTCCCAAACTCTTTTCAATATACCGAAACCAAAACAGCCCGAAACGATACATCCACGCCGTAATTATTAAAATGCAGACAACAGCGTCAATATTGAAGCGGGAGCTGTTGCCATATAAGTTTTGCCGACAATATAATTATAGCAAATATCCGCAATAACATTTTGCATAATATTACATACAGTGTAAGATACTGCAAAAAGTACGATATATAGGTCGTCTGCAACTCACTCTGCATATCCATACAAAAGTCGTATTTATTAATCCTACAGAACATATATGCGTCATATGCAAAAAAAACTACATTAAAGGCTCTTTTGTAGCGATTATGGTAGGATAATATAAATACCTCATATTTAAGTATTTACCTGTATACCTGCCTGTGTCGGAGATTGTGAATCAACGGTAGTTCAACTTAAAAATAGTGATAATATGGAAAATTAGTATTAACTTTGCTGCACAAACAAATAGCGGCGTCGTTCTTGCCGCATCGATTAATCAATTAAAAAAAGACTGAAAATGAAAAAAATTTATTCAATTGCGATGCTCTTAATGCTTGTCGCATCAGTTTCTTTCTTCTCTTCATGTAATAAAGACGATGACAATGGTGTAAACATGGGAGGTTCCGATGTTAGCGGAGGTAACGGAGGCGGTTCCGAAGTGGAAACCAAAACATATACCGGTACATTGAAAGTATTCAACAGAGAACCGAACTCGGAAGAGCCTTCTGTTCAACTTACTGTTCCTGTTGATAACCAGTCAATAAATATGTCTCTGAGTTCTTCCGCATTCGGATTGAGCATCGAAGACCTTGTTTTGGAAATAATAGGTATGGGGCCTACTCCTTCTTCTAATCTGTCCATAAGCGGAGTTCCATATACCGTTTCATCCTCCGATGCCGATTTGTGCGTAGTAGATTATGTTTGCGATGTACAGATAGATATTTCGGGTACCTATGCTACGGTAACTAAAATAAAAGGCAGTTTCTCAAAGAGCAGCAACGTAATGAATCTGGCTGTACTTGCAACCGGGTCGCTGGAGTTGTTGGATCAAGATGTATATATATCGGTAGTTTGTCCGAGCGCATCTGCTGGAGAGTAATCAATAATTCATAATACAGTAAAAGATAGCGGCCGACCAATCAGTCGGTCGCTATCTTTATGTCGGCGAATAAGACCGACAGCGTCTCCTATAAAGCGGTGCAAGATTGACGGCGTCTCCTGTAAAGCATACCCTTTTGTAAGGCATACTCTTTTGAACGCGCTTTTATATAGTGGTTTTCGCAGTTAAAAGCCCTTTGTGGTGGGAGGCCTTATCTTTTCCCTTTCTTAACAGACTTCTTAACAGGCTTGCAGCTATTACCCTTTTCCTGTCTGTTTCCTAACAGGCGGTTTATCAAGTCGCGGCGTCCTATCCTTTCCAGCTCTCGCCTTATTACGGCAGCCGATTCCGCCTTGTACCAGAAAAAGAACTCCCGCTGCAACAACTTCTCCTCCTTACGTTTTGCCGTATAGACTTTCTCGCCCGTATAAGGATTTATCCCTGTGTAAAATATCTCCGTCGATAAAGTCATGGGGGTAGGAGTGAAGTCCTGTACCTGTTCCAGATGAAAATGCAGTTCCTTGGTAATAGCCGCAAGTTCGGCCATGTCCTCTTCCGTACACCCCGGGTGGCTCGAAATAAAATACGGCACAAGTTGCTGGTTAAGCCCCTCCCTGCGGTTTATCTCGTCGAAAATCCTGTTGAACTCCGTAAAAAGTTTGAAGTCCGGTTTGCGCATCAGTTTCAGAACGGTAGACGACGTATGTTCCGGAGCAACCTTCAACCTGCCCGATACGTGCCGGCAGATAACCTCGTGCGTATATTCGCGTGCCGCCTCGTTCAGCCTTTCATCCTCGTTCCTGTGCAGCAGCATGTCGTAACGTATCCCGCTACCGATAAAACTCTTCTTAACCCCCTTTATGCGGTCGGCCTTGCGGTACAACTCCGTAAGCGGAGCATGGTTGCAGTCGAGATTCCTGCAAACGGCGGGGAACAGACACGATGCCCGTTTGCATTTGCTGCATAATTCCCGGTCTTTGCCGTGCATCTTGTACATGTTTGCCGACGGCCCGCCGAGATCCGATATGTACCCCTTGAAATCCGGCATTTCCGTTACCGCCTTGACCTCTCTCAAAATCGACCTCTCCGAACGCGACACCACCTGTTTACCCTGATGCGCCGCTATTGCGCAGAACGAACACCCTCCGAAACACCCGCGGTGCAGGTTTACCGAAAACCGAATCATGTCGTATGCCGGAATCCGTTTCCCCTTGTATTTAGGGTGAGGCAGGCGGGTATAAGGCAAGTCGAACGAAGCATCAATCTCCGCCTCGCTCATCGGAGGGTACGGCGGGTTTACCCTCACCGCACGGTTGCCGTGTCCCTGCCATAATGTATAAGGGGTAGTCCTGTTCCCTTCCTCCTCGATTACTCTGAAATTCTCCGCCTCGGTCTTTTTGCTCTTCGCACACTCATCGAACGAAGACAATATAATATCCTGTTCCCCAGCAACAGGCGGTAGCACATCCATCACGGCAGTCTGGCGAATCCCTTTCAGTTCCTCTATCGGTTTGCCTGCAGCAAGTTCGCGGGCAATCTCCCTAACCGGTTGTTCCCCCATGCCGTAAATAAGAATATCCGCACCACATTCCGGCAAGATAGATTCCCTGAATCTGTCCTGCCAGTAGTCGTAATGTGCGAATCGGCGCATCGAGGCCTCTATCCCCCCCACAACAACAGGCGTATCGGGAAAGAGCCTTTTCAGTATCTGCGTATAGACTATGGTAGGGTAGTCGGGGCGCATCCCCGCTTTGTTGTCTGGCGTATAAGCATCGTCCGAACGGAGTCGTTTGTTGGCGGTATAGTGGTTTACCATCGAGTCCATAGCACCCGCCGACACACCAAAAAACAGACGCGGTTTGCCGAGTTTCTTAAAGTCGCGCAAATCGTCCCTCCAGTTAGGTTGCGGAACTATGGCCACCCTCAGGCCTTCGGCTTCGAGAACGCGCCCTATGACGGCTGCGCCGAACGACGGATGATCAACATAAGCATCGCCGCTGAAGATTATCACATCCAGATAATCCCAGTTTCGCAGCTCCACCTCCTTTTTAGTCGTCGGAAGCCACCTCTTCAAATCGACCCTTTTTTCGTCGCCGTCAATCATAATTTCCGTTTTTATTCCACCCCGTCGAGCATCTCTTGCAATTTCAGCAACTCATCGCGCAACCGCGCAGCTTCGATAAACTCCAGCCGTTTGGCGGCATCCCCCATTGCCGAGCGGCATTTCTCTATGGCAGCCTTCAGCGATTCCTTGTCCATGTAACGTACAACAGGGTCAGCCGCCAGATTTACATTGGTTGAATACTCCTCGTTGTAAGTCGGTGTTTTGCCCTTCCCTTTGGACGCTTTGGCCGAAGTCCCCGCCAGAACCGATTCCTGCGCTTTCTTAATGGCTTTGGGCGTTATATTGTGTTCCTTGTTGTATTTAATCTGTTTCTCCCTTCGGCGGTTAGTCTCGTCGATAGTCTGTTGCATGCTCTCCGTTATCTTGTCGGCATACATTATAACCGTACCGTTAAGGTTACGGGCGGCACGTCCCGCAGTTTGAGTAAGAGACCTGTGCGAACGCAGAAAACCCTCCTTGTCTGCATCCAGAATAGCCACCAACGACACCTCCGGCAAGTCCAGCCCCTCGCGCAGCAGGTTCACCCCGATAAGAACATCGTAAACCCCTTTGCGCAGGCCGTCGATAATCTCTATCCTGTCGAGAGTCTCCACGTCCGAGTGTATATAGTTGCACCTTATGTCTATGCGAAGCAAGTACGAATTAAGTTCCTCCGCCATCCGTTTGGTCAGCGTAGTAACAAGCACCCTTTCATTCTTCTCTATACGCCTCTGAATCTCCTCTAACAGGTCATCAATCTGGTTCAGGCTAGGGCGCACCTCTATTACAGGGTCGAGCAGTCCCGTCGGGCGCACCACCTGTTCCACGATAACCCCTTCCGACTTCTCCAGCTCATAATCGGCAGGCGTTGCGCTTACATATATTATCTGCGGCGTAAGAGCCTCGAACTCCGCAAATTTCAGCGGGCGGTTGTCTATAGCTGCAGGCAGTCGGAATCCGTACTCCACAAGATTCAGCTTGCGCGAGTGGTCTCCGCCGTACATGGCGCGAATCTGCGGAACGGTAACATGGCTCTCGTCGATTATCACGAGAAAATCCTTTGGAAAGTAATCTAACAGGCAGAACGGGCGGCTTCCCGGTTCGCGGCCGTCGAAGTAACGCGAATAATTCTCTATACCCGAACAGTGCCCTATCTCCTTAATCATCTCCATATCGTACGATACCCGTTCGTAAAGGCGTTTAGCCTCCAGCTCCTTCCCGATGCCGTTGAAAAAAAGTACCTGTTTGTCAAGGTCGCAGGCAATCTCCTCAAGAGCTTTGTCGATGCGCTCCTTACTCGTAACGAACAAGTTGGCAGGGTAAATATTGAAGCTGTCGAAACTCCCCGTAGTGCGTCCCGTTTCAATATCGGCGCACTCTATCGACTCAATCTCCTCGCCCCAGAACGACACCCGCAGAATCATGTTGTCATAGGCGAGATATATCTCCACGCAGTCCCCCTTAACCCTGAAAGTTCCACGGGCAGGCTCCGTTTCGTTCCTCGAATAAAGCGCGTCCACAAGCATCCGCAGCAGCGTGTTGCGCCCTATGGTATCGCCGCAGTGTATCGAAATAAGGTTGGTGTTGAAGTCCTGCGGGTTGCCTATACCGTACAGGCACGATACCGACGAAACCACCACCACGTCTTTACGTCCCGACAACAAAGCCGATGTGGCGGCAAGTCGCAGGCGGTCTATCTCTTCGTTTATGGCGAGATCCTTCTCAATATAAGTATCCGTAGTAGGGATATAAGCCTCCGGTTGATAATAATCGTAATACGAAACGAAATACTCCACGGCGTTGTCCGGGAAAAAACCCTTAAACTCCGTATAAAGCTGGGCGGCCAAAGTCTTGTTGTGGCTTAAAATCAAAGTCGGCTTGTTCACGCGGGCAATGACGTTGGCCATTGTAAACGTTTTGCCCGACCCCGTTACGCCCAGTAAAGTTTGCGCAGGCAGTCCCTCGTTTATCCCGTTTACAAGACCTTCAATAGCTTCTGGCTGGTCGCCGGTAGGCGAATATGAAGAAACCAACTTGAAATCCATCGGCACGTAATTTAAGAATGCGAATATACTAAAATAAACCCGTACAGTTTCAGGCCGGATTAAATTATAAAGGTGCGGGATGCAGTTTATTCATTCCTTCCGTTCAGCATGGAAAGCAACAAGTACCCTCGGAAAACTATTTCGCCTCCGCCCGATTCTCTTCCGTATCGGAATGTTTCGGGGCAGAGCCGTAATCCGCGTCTATCTTTACAAAAGCGCAAACGGCAATAGTGATTGCACAGCATATCATAACCCAGACGAAAAACCTTTCATACCCCAACATCTCCTGAATCCACCCCGCAGCCATACCCGGCAGCATCATGCCCAATGCCATAAATGCCGTACATAATGCGTAGTGCGCAGTTTTATGCTCCCCCTGCGAAAAATATATCATAAACAACATATATGCCGTAAAACCGAAACCATATCCGAACTGCTCCACAAAAACACAAGCCGAAATGACGGCGAAGTTTTGCGGCTGGAAATAAGCCAGAAACACGAAAGCAAGACAAGTAAGAGAAAGGCTCCATGCCATGGGCCACAACCATTTCGCGAGTCCTCCGCGAGCAGCGCATATCCCCCCGATTATGCCCCCTGCGCTCAAACCTATTATCCCTATCGTGCCGTAAGCAATACCGACATCTTCAGTACTCATGCCCAATCCCCCCTTTTCAACCGCATCGAGTAAGAACGGATTGATAAGTTTCACGAGTTGAGCCTCCGGAAAACGATACAGCAGCAAAAACAGAATAGCCGTAACAATATGCCTCTTTTTGAAAAACGAAGAAAACACCGCGCCGAACTCCCTGAAAAGTGCGGAAACCCTTACACGCTCCCTTGTAACCGTCGTGTCGCTGTCGGGTTTAGGCAATACTGCCGTGTGGTAGCCGAAAATCAGGACGAACAGTGCCGCAACTACCAGAAATGTGCTCGACCATGCCGTGGTTATCGACCCGGTACTCTTTTCGAGCCAACCGGCCACGACAACCAGTCCACCCTGTCCGGCAATCGTCGCAATACGGTAAAACGTGCTGCGTATCCCCACAAAAAACGATTGCTCCTTAACGTCGAGCGCAAGCATGTAAAACCCGTCCGACGCAATGTCGTGCGTAGCGGAAGTAAACGCCAGCAGCCAAAATACGGCAAGAGTTATTCTGAAAAAATTGTCGGCCGGAAGCGTGAGAGCAATACCTGCAAATCCCGCGCCCATAAGAATCTGCGTAGCCAGTACCCACAGCCGTTTAGTCTTGAACATGTCCACTATCGGGCTCCAGAACGGTTTTATAACCCACGGCAGATAAAGCCAGCTTGTATAAAGGGCAATATCCGTGTTGGAGATGCCGAGTCGCTTATACATTATGACAGATACGGTCATAACCATAACGTACGGCAGCCCCTGCGCGAAATAGAGCGAGGGAATCCAATACCACGGCGATATTCTGTTCCTGAAGTCAATCATACCAATCCCTTAATTATAAGCAGCCTCCACGCGAGCCCCCTTGTAGTAGTGGGCGAGAATCTCCCTGTAACCGTACCCCTTGCTGCCCATTACCGCAGCCCCGATTTGACACAGCCCCACACCATGCCCCCATCCGGCACCATATATTACAAAGTCGCCGTTCTCGCGCTTAACCGTAAATGCCGAACTGTACAGGTGCGACTGCGAAAGCGTTTTCCGTATCTCCAGTTCCTTGCCGATTATCATGCTCCGTTTGCTTCCGTCAATCCTCAATCGCGATATTCTCCCCGATACGCCCCTCTCCAGCGGCGTAAGCGACTCTATCGTGCCGAAATCGATGCCGCTCCGTTCACGTACAATATCCGACAATTCCTGTTGCGAATACCATACCTGCCAGCGGTAAAAATCGTTAGTCTCCATATCAAAGTCGTTGAGAATCTGACGCAGTATCTCGCCGTCGGACGTGTTGCAAAAAGCCTCCGGTTCAGCCGCTATCCATTTTTCGGCTTCACACTCCGTCGTCAGGTCGGGCAGCGGAGCCTCGTCCGCAGAGTCCCGTACACCTTTCAAATATTTCACTTCCTTATCCTCCCAACAGTATCCGAACTCCTCCGTCGCCCCGCCGCAACATTTCGAAAAGCGGGCATCGCATATCTCGCCGTCGGACACAAGCACCTCCCCGCGGGTCTCCTCCACGGCTCTTTTTACAGTCGGAATATACGCCTTCGTTATCCCCTGATAACGTTGGCAGTGGTCGTCGGCGCAAACATCGAAAAGGTTGTGGTCGTCGCGGTCGTACCACTTCACTATCTCATTTCCGTCCGCTCTCATGCCTTTGCCTCCGTTTTTCGCATCCGTCCCTTTTTTGCTTATCTGCGCAATAAGCCAGCTGCGCGATATTACCGCGTGCGCTTTCAGCAACTCCAACGATGCATGGGCGTTCATCTCCGACGAAATGACGCTTTTCAAATACTCTTCCGCATTAATATTGTTTATTACAGTAACGGCGCCGTCGGCGGCATAAAACTCGATACCTCCTCTGAACGACTGTGCTTCCTTGCGTTGCCAATGAAACTCCACGCCGATAGTTACATCGCACAACGTAAAGAAACATTCGCTCTCCGATACCGGAGTCAGCCGCAAAACAGAATATCGTACCCCGTTGAAAAGAATACCGCCGTCGGCGTATTGCGCCGAAACATCTCCGTTAATCCGGTCGTCGCTTCCGTCGATGACATAATCCCCGTGAAGCATTGCCGTTATCCTCTCTGCCGACATTATGCCGACTCTTATAGTTGGTTCGTTCATACGGTTTTCTTTTTCAGTTTCGAAACAATGCCGTCGGCTTCGCCGTTATCGATGCAGACTTCGTTGTACAGTTCCGTTACAATAGCTGCCGTTATTTTGTCGAAATCCTCCCTGCGCGGAAGAATCAGCAATCCTCCCATTTCGACCGACGCCGGGCTTACCAACATCCTGCCTTCCCCGTCTGAACCGTAGAACGACGGGCGGTGCTTCTTGCGCAGGAAAACGAACACCGTCCACCTTTCATCGACATATCGGGCAAGAACGTTCATCATCGGTTCACCCTTGTCGTGTCCGTGCCGTGCTGCCGCACATATATTGCCGAACGACTCTTCGACATAATCAGCATTCCCGCTTTCTATTACAAATGCGTTGCGCAACGATTCCGACAAACGGTATATTTCGTCGCTATTGTTCCCTGCAACAATTTCCGCCGCACTCCGCCATTCGTCCTCTATCGGCATTACCTTGCTCTCCCCGGCCTGAAAATGTGCATGGTGGGGAGCCGATGCTCCGCATTCCGCCCCGTTGTAAAAGACGGTAAGCCCGTTCAGCCGTACCGAAAGCCGCAGCATATCACCGAACCGACCCTCAATCCGTTGCTCCGTATGCGTAAGAGCCGCTATCGTATAGTGCCGTTTGAAAATAGGGTAGGGGTTTACCAATATCGAGTATCTTCCGGCAAACGGTATCCCTTCCTGTTCGGCAGGCCGCTTTTCGGCGCAGAGAAAACAACTCCCCACGTCAGGGTTGCTCTTGCCCGGTTTCGATGCTGTCGATAAGATGCGTGCAGGATTGTGCATGGCCGTAACGCTGCATCCCGGCAATATTATGCGTTTGGTCATAACTTGTTCAAGAGCGGCGTAGTTGTCCGCAACCGTACTCCACGATGCCTTTTGCCGTTCAAGCAACCGGGACAGGCACTCCGTATCAATATTGTGCATTGTTCTTTTTCCTGTTCAGTTTTATGCGGGCGACAACTTCCCACGTCCGTATCTTGTCCTTGTAAAAATTGTTGGCGTTTGTCTGCGCCAAGCTCAGGTTGGCATCGCTGTTACCGCTCCAGCGCCGGCATACATATACAGGTTCGTATATCCTGCCGATTCTGTATTCGCGCGATATTCTCAACCCTACGGCGTAATCTTCGCCGTACGACGTGTTCGGGAACTTTATCTCCCTTATCAGCGGCGTAAAGAATGCACGGGGCGCACCGAGTCCGTTTACCCGCAGCGCGTTGTTCCGCCCGTTGGCTTCTGTCCACTCCAGATGGTTTATTATCCCGGGAGGCAGAGTATTCAGGTTGAAATCGGTTATTATGTACGACCCTATTACCATTGCGCAATGCTCTTTGCGGAAAGTATCGACAATCCGTTGCAGCGTATGTTCGTTCTTATATAAGTCATCACTGTCGAGCTGTACCGCAAATCTGCCGCATTTGTCGGACGATATGCCCAAGTTCCAGCACCCACCGATGCCAAGGTCTTTCCTTTCGGGAATGATATGCACAACCCTGTTGTCTTTGGCCGCTTCATTATCGATTGCTTCCGTCGTACCGTCTTTCGAATGATTATCGACAACGATTACGTTGAAAAGAAAATCCGTTTTTTGAGCCAGAGCCGAACGGATTGCTTCGGTGATTGTCGTCGCCCTGTCGCGTACGGGAATAATTACCGATGCCTCATAATCGAATTTCCCGTAGTTCAGATTTATATCCTTGAACTCCGGATGCAGGTATCCACCTATCCTCTTTAAATGCGCCGTGCAGGCTTTCTCCATCTCTATCTGTTTCTCTCGGTTTTTGGGGTCGGTGTATCCGAAATGCCTGCTGTGAGCATCCTCCCCCGTCTCCAGAACTTTTGCCGAATAGAGGTATTCGTTTACATGAACAATTTCCCCAATGCACGAAAGGCGCAAACGCAAATCGTATAGCCCTGCGTATTTATACGACACATCGCTCTCCTTCATGCATTTTTTCATCATGTCGGAACGGACAAGCATCAACGGGCCGAAATCGAAATCGTCGCGTAAGCTCCCCGGCAGATAATCGATTAAAGGATGTTCTATGCGCGTTTTATTCTCGTACAAACAGTAATCCGAATAAACAATCGAAGCCGAGGTGCTTTCGGCAATATCTATCATGCGGCTTACGGCATCGGTGCGGATATTGGGTTTGCTTATATCGGTATATAACAGTATATATTTTTCCGATGCAATATCGGCAATCTCCTTCAAAGTTTCGGTAGAGAAGAACGACCCCTTCAAATATTCGCTGTATTGCCTGCCGTTTGCATTTTCAGCCGGGTATATAATTTTAATCTCGTCGTTTACATAAGGTCTGAAATCATCCGTAAATCGCAGATGCGGTAAAAAGCAGACAATCCTTTTCATAATAACAATAGGGTTTAAAAATGCAGCAAGCTATCATGCAAACATAACTAAAAAATTCCGATAAAGTTACAGACAATAGCCATAAACATTCCATATATAAGGCAAGATTTGTTTGTACATTCCGTTGCCTGTACCCGTAGTCGGCAAGAATCAATGTTATTGTTGTAAAAGTCGGAGAATCAACAGATGAGCATATATGCCGATTCCGCTATATGTTAAAAATGCAATTTGAGCGAATTTTTTAATCAAAAAATTTGGAAGGTAACAATACTTTTTCTATCTTCGTAGCAAAGAAACAAACAAAGTGGTATTTGAACAGGTTGCATCCTAGTAGATTGGGAAACTCATCAATTAATAAGAAATGCCGAGACAAGCTTTCTTCCACAATGGCGGGCCACGCCTTCGGGTATGCTTTAGCACGGTGGATTACAAAGTGGTAGAAGCACTCAAATCCTGTCGTTCGGAGTTTCATCGCATCCTACGATGCAGCCTTCCTATATAATGAGGCTCGGTAACCCCGGGTCTCATTTTTTTTGCCCATACTTCATTTTTTTGTACCCTTTTTTACCGTATAACCCGCTTTAGTATTGCCCGTTTCCCGACACCGTTATCCCCGTAACCCCTCCTTTTTCCACACACCAACCGTGTAAAATGTGAAAAACCAAGCCCGAAACAGGCCGTAAAATGTGAAAATACACCCCCTTTGCAGGCTGTAAAATGTGAAAAATATATGCGTTTGTAGTGCGTATAATGTGAAAAACAATATCTTTGCAATTGGATATTAAAGTTTTTCAATATGGATGAAATCTTGAAAAGGAAAATAGATGCGTATTTGGTTGCATGGAAAAATAATCCCGAAAGAAAACCTCTGATTGTAAAAGGAGCACGGCAGATAGGCAAGACACGTTCAATAGAGTGGTTTGCAAATCGGAACTATTCAAATGTCGTCCAGATTAATTTTGTAGAGCAGAAAAAATATCGTGATATTTTCAATGACGGGTTTGAAGTGGATATGATATTAAAAAATATTTCCCTGCTCAATCCCGAATTCAAATTCGTGCCCGGAGAAACGATTTTCTTTTTCGATGAGTTGCAGGCATGCCCTAACTGTGCAACCTCGTTGAAGTTTTTCAAACTGGATGGGCGGTTTGATGTAATCTGTTCAGGCTCACTTATGGGAATTAAATATAAAGAAATAGAGTCCAACAGTGTCGGTTATAAAGAAGACTATGAAATGCATTCGATGGACTTCGAAGAATTTCTTTGGGCTAAAGGCTACTCGGAAGATTTTATAGAGGAACTATATCAAAACATGTTGGAAGTAAAACCGCTTGCGGCTTTGCAGACAGATGTGCTTTTTGACCTGTTCCGCGACTATGTTATTATTGGAGGGATGCCCGAAGTGGTAAATACATATATAAAAAACAAAAACTTCAGTGGCACGTTGAGTATACAGAAACAACTGTTGAAAGACTACGAAGAAGACATTACCAAATATGCCGAAGGGTTGGACAAAGCAAAGATTAAAGCCGTCTATAATCATATATCCGCATTTTTGGCTAAAGAAAACAAAAGGTTTCAGATAACCAAGATAGGAAGAAATGCAAGGAACAGAGACTATATAGGATGCGTGGAATGGCTCGCAGATGCCGGAGTTATAAATATCTGCTATTGCATGAATCACCCCGAACTCCCAATCAAAGGAAACTACGACCCCAAACTCTATAAGATATATTTTAAAGATACCGACCTTTTGATAGCATCGCTCGACGAAGAAGCACAAGAAGACTTGAGGGCAAATAAGAATCTCGGCACATATAAAGGAGCCATATATGAAAATATAGTAGGCGACATGCTTGTTAAGCAAGGGTATGGACTTTACTATTATAGCGGTGATAGGCCGGCCATTGAAATGGATTTCTTTATCAGAGATACAGATTCCCTTATACCGGTAGGAGTAAAAGCCAATGACGGGGCAACGGTTTCGCTTAATAACCTATTGAAGGAAAACAAATATCCCGATATAAAATACGGAATAAAACTGGGATATAAAAATATAGGTTTCAATGGCAAGTTTTACACGTTCCCATATTTCCTGACATTTTTGTTGAAGAGATTTGTATCCGACAGAAAAAAATACATCAGTTAAACTACAAATATATGGTAGTAATACATTTAAAACGAGGAATCTAAACATTCCTTACAAAAACAAAATTCCGTATATTTGTATCAATATGAAACTCTTCTTTAAGAAACATAATTCAATAGAATAAGAACAGTAATAACAAAACTGATAAATGGTTTTGTGATATATGTAATTGACAGATTTTCATCGGATGCAGGACAATATAAGGATAGCATTGATTCTGCTATAAGTAATCCTAAAAATTGTCTATTGAGCATCTCTAAACAAGCAAAAGAACATTATGAGTCTTTAAAAAATAATCCCGATGCTGATCTTACAAAAATAGAATATAAATTATGTCCCGATTAAGCGATTTATACAAAGCCATGGAAACTCTTCGTAAAGAGGGGCTTCCTGTAAATGAAGACCTTGAGAAGAAGGCTAATGAATTGGAAGAGGACATCATCAAGAAAGAAATTCTTCCAGTGTTGAGCAAGACCATTGAGCCTGCATTGCAGCCCGTAAAGCGGGAGTTGGTGTTAGTCGTGGATTATGTACCCGGGCAACCATTGAGCGTTCATTTGAGCCGCAAACGCAACTTTGCAGCGGAATTAATCGATGCTAAAGAGATGGTCCTCGATCCGGAAGTAAAACATCGGAATCGCAATTCAAATTCGGAAGGAAAAGTTGAAAGAAGCCTGCAAGCGATATGTCTGTAGTTTTTCCTGATGGAACCGTTATTGCTGAAAAAACTGCAGTAGAAACTTTAGTCGCAGTAGTAAGGAAAATCGGTGTTGCTGAAGTCCGCAGGGTAGTAGAGGATTACAACCTTAAATTTTGTCGGGTTCCGGTAATCTCAAATCGAAGAGATGCTAAATATGGCAGAAGTCAGAGAGATTTGGGGGGTGGTTGGTTGTTGATAACACACAGCAACAATTCAATGAAAAAAGATTTTATAGAAAAGGTTTCTTCTGTCCTTAATCTTGGAATAAACGTTATACTTGAGAAATGACATTTTTATGGGAGGATAGTTAATTTTTTAATTTGCTATTACTTTATAATGAATTATGTTGTAATCCTCTTTTTGTTAATTTGTATTGTATTTTCAATTTTGCATCATTTGCAAAATATGAAATTGCTACGTTCTGTCTCTTCTCCCAATCGGGGAACGAGGGCTGAACGTAAGTTGATAATCCGATTGTTGAAAATGGGTGTTCATCCCAAAGCTATTTTTCATGACCTGTATCTGAAAAAAAGAAATGGTGAATATTCCCAAATAGATATTGTTGTCGCAACGCCTCAAGGGTTGCTTGTTATAGAGGTAAAAGATTATAGCGGTTGGTTGTTTGGTAATGAGAAACAGAAATATTGGACGCAGATTCTGAATTACGGCAAAGAGAAGTATCGCTTTTATAACCCTCTTATGCAGAATTACGGTCATATAAAGGCTCTGAGGGCAAAGTCCGAACAGTTCGCCTGTTTACCGATTTTCAATATTGTCCTTTTTGCCGGCAATTGTACTTTGAAAGATGTCAGTTATACTTCGGACGATATGTTTGTGGGGTATGTGAATAATATTGATTTTATATTTGATACACTTAAAAGATTCAGCGCGGCCAAATATCTCGATAAAAGGAAAGTCGTTAGTTTACTTCGCGAGGCTGTAGATAACGGAAATAATCCGTCAATAGTTGCCGGTCATATTGCTTCTGTTCAAAGGTTGAAAATGATGCAGCCGCAACCTGTAATAAGGTGGGGGTTGGGATTCCCTTTGTTTAACTGGAGACGTTTTATCCGTTTTTAGGGTTATATCATAATCAGGTTGCTGCTTATATATCTCCGCCGTTGGTGGAGGAGTGGGGCAGGAGGGTATCGGCGGTTTGGTTGCTGCCGGTTATTACTGCTTTATTATGCTGCGCGGGCAACTTGTTATCCGTGTGCTGCTTGTTATCAGTGAGCTGCTTGTTATCTTGCGTATTGCAGTTCCTGTTCGCGCTCTTGTATCATCCTTTTGTAATTGCCTATGATGTTTCTGTATCCCATACCTTCGGCTGTCCCGTCGCTTATATGTGATTCGCAGTAGTTTATGCGTTCTTTGTATTTTGCTATGTCGGCTTTTATCGCTTCTTCTGAACGGGTGGAGACGTTGTACGAATCGTAGAGGTTGTTCATTTGGTTTATCTGGGAACAGTCCGGATTACAAGCCTGTACTGTATTATAAGTGCTTGGTATAACATCGTTTATACAAAACCCACCATTGATACATGGTAGGTATCAGTGGCGGGTAACCAGCATAAGTTTTGAATCATGTCAAAACTTCTTCAGTATGGTGTTGCGTTTTATAACGACATGAAGGAGTGGTAAGTTCGATTTTTTTGAATCTCTATCTATGATTATTCAATAGTGAACACTATTGCTTCCTTGTTCGCAGGATTGTATAATGCATATACTCCTTTTTCTTTTATCTGGTAGGTTATTTTTGTTATATTGTTTATGCTGGTTTCTATCTTTTTTTGCTGTATTGCGTCTTTTACAATGTCTTCATATGTGACACCATTGATGATTTTTTTCTCTTTTTTGATATTGAATTTTTTAATCTTGACGAGTTTTAGTTGGATTACTTCCGCTTTGTCGGTAAATTTCGTTTCTACCGTTATTTCTGTTGGTGAACCCTTTGTTTGTATTATTGTATTTATTGAATCTATATTTATGCTTACGATATTGTCTATTTCTTTTATCTTTTGTGTATTGACTTTGTTCCTGTTTATCATATATTCCCCAACTGATAATTTTACATCGGTGATAGGTTTGTATGACGGATTGGGCTCTTTACGGTATTCTATAATGTCCGACAGCTTAATGCTTTGTATATTTCCGTTTTCCGATTGTATCAGCAGATAGTCGCTTGTTATTGTATCGGCATCAGAATAATTACGTTCAACTATTATGCCTTTTACCAGATTTCCGCTTTGAAGTTGGACAATATCTAACAAATCCGATTGTTCGAACAGTTCTTGATTAGGGTTTATTTTGTATCTGTTGTCCTTTAATACTTCATCGCGATTGAACACGAATATTACACCGTTATTTTGATACAGACTTAGTGTTTGACCCGGAACCTCACCGGCATATTCTCCTTCGTATTCCATTCCGGATTTCAATTTGTACTTCCTGTTGATTCCGGATATTTGCAATTTGGGTCTTCGGTCAGCCTTTATAACTTCTATTGTATCCCATGATAGTGTGTAAGTATTTGACTTTATTTCGAGATATTTTACTCTGACACCTTTTTCTAGTATCCTTACTCCATTTATGGAGCCGTTGTTTGTTACGATATTGCTTAATACAAGATAAGCATTATCTCCCGAGTTGATAATGGCGTTGTTATCTTTGGCCCACTGCGCCCATTCTTTTGAAAGGTCTTTTATTTTGACGTTGTTGTCAATTATGGATTTTACATTATCATTATTTAATGATATTATGGCACTGTTTGTCGTAAATGTGAAATTTTCACCGGGTCTTTGTCTTGAGATATATCCGATTAGTTCTGAACCGTCTTTCAGGAACAATCTCAAATTGTCTTGTGCCGAAACACTGACAAAACTGCATAAAAATGCTGCAAATAATAAATTCTTAATTTTCATATCTGTTGTATTTATGATTATGTTCTGTAACAAACGAGGGTTCCCCGACAGGAACTAGTGATATGGCGAAATTTTTTTCTTGTTTTGTCATATTATATTGTGTTAATCCTGTTATAAGATTCAAGGCATATTGCAAAAGAGGTTCATCCGTTTCGCCCAATTCTTTCTTTGCCGTGAAATATCCGTCAGATACATTATGGTTTGGTGTTATTCCGTTATCCGGAACGGTTTCATTTAATGCATTGAAAAAGCGGAATGTAATGGGTGCAATGGCATATTTGAAATTGGGAATGGATGTGGCTTGCATTCCTACTCCTTTTCCTGTTGTGTTTTCTCCTATGACAATGACTTCCATGTATGCTCTGAGCGATATTATGGTAAGCTCGCTGCATGATGCGGAGTATTGCGATGTAAGGATATATACCTTGTTCATGTTTAACGCCGGACATGGTCCTCCAAGTGCGCTACTGTTGTATTCTTGCGGATCTGAGTAATACGAGAAAGTTCGTTCGTTTCCGTATATTGACATATTTTCTTTGGCTATCAGATTGTTATATGAATGTTGAACGAATATGTCTCCGTATGCAGCAGAATTGACAATCGAATTGCAGAGTAATTTGCATGTGCTTTCGTATCCTCCCGGGTTGTATCGCAGGTCGAGAATAAGTTCGTCTATATTCGCTTCGGAAAATTTTCTTAGCGAGTTGGTAAAGTCTGCAACTTTATCGAATTCGAGGTAACACAAGTAACCTATTTTTTTTCCGTTGATATTATATATTGAGTCCATATACACGCTGCTATTATCCTGCGTGTATATCGTTTTTAATGTAACTGACCGGGAAGAAGTGAATGGATGTTTTTTTATATCGCAGATATCGAATGTCGCTTCTGTATTACCAAAGTCGTGCGCCCGCAACAATGTGCCTCTTGATATTCCTTTTTGTTTTGCATCTTGCGATGTTGTGTAAAGGACATACATGTATTCTTGGTTGTTTGCATCTTTTACCTTTTGGTATGCAAAACCGTAATTTGCATTGTTGTAGTAGGTCGGGAAACTTATGTACGAGAATCTGTCTTTATCCGATATTAGTGTATTGAAAAAATCTGTTGGTGTAAGTTCGAAATCACATGCCGAGTAATCTGGTAAATCTTCTCTGTACAAGTAGTAGTGATTCATGTAATTATATATCCATATATTTGTTTTTTCGAGGACAGAATATTCTGTATTTGGCTGTGCTTCATCAATGTCCTTATATGGTGAAGCGCAGCCAAATGATATTAGGATTAGTAATATACATATACACTTGTACATGCCGATTGTTTTTATAACAGATCTTTTACCATGTATTGTCTCTGTGTAGTTGATGAATAGTTTTTATTACTTATTTTATTTGCATTTATAATATCGTTTTCTTCTATTGACATAGTGCTCAAAGATGTAGAATTGATTGTTACATCCGAGAATGTTTCGGAATATGGACTGCTGCCTGTTCCATCCGGGTCAAGTTCCAGGAGATATTTATATTCATGTCCCTTTTTCAGAGTGAGGTCGCTTTTCCATGTTATGTCAATAGCTGTGTTTCCTTTGTATAGGCCGGTTTCTATTTCATAATTGTCTTGAGGCATTATAAATTTGTATGCATATATGTTTGCATAATTATTTGTTGGTATATCAATTTCTATGAGGTAAGGATTTGCTGTAAGATCTGGATTGCTGTTTGCTTCACCTGTTTTATAGAAATTGTAGTTTCCATTTCCTCTGTTCCCTATAGAATAGATGTAGTCTATGTTTGAGTATGCATGGATATTTTTTACATACGTACATATTAATGAGCCTGCCGCTTCCATATCGAGTTTGACGTTACTTCCGCTTTTTACGTTTGTGGAAGATATTCCCAATATCTCTTGGTCTCCATAATTGCTGTCAGAGCCTTGATAGACTACTTTTAGTGTATTTATAGCCTCTTCATCACTTATACTCCAATATTCGGATACGTGGTTGGGGTCGCTGTCTATGACGTCGGAAATGACTATTGCCGTAAATTCTTCTTCTTCGCTGAGCTCTATTACAAATGTTACGGTTGAGAGGTAATTGTTTATTGTTTTAGAGTCTGTTAAGAACAGTAAGCCATCTTCGTCATATACTAAAAGACGTATCCTGAGCTTGCTGGTTTCATCGACACCATCCAGGTCGCCAGGATTTACCTGATATGAAAAAGGAGCCATTATCGTAGATGGGTTAACCTGGATAGTGGTTGAATTCAATATCTGTAAATTATCGTTATTGCAAGATAGAAGGGTAATACAGCAAATAAGAACAAGAGAGAATATAATATTTTTCATAAGATTATTCATTTAAAATATCATTATTATTTGACTACGGTAAATATCCATCCTATGTTAAAAGATAAGGAACTGACTTTGGTCTCAAAATTGTTTGCAAGATTGCTGTTTCCGAGGTTGTATCTAAGTCCCATTGAAAATCCTTTTTTCCCTTTGTATTCTGTCCCGATAGACAGCATTATATCATTACCTTTAATATCTTCGGTAATGTAAGTTATGTTTTTGTGTGATATCTTTTCAGGCGAAACGCTGAACGTTCCTGTAAATGTCGGTCCTATTTCAATACACAACCTGCTAATGAACCACCACTGGAAGAGCAGAGGTATTTCATATCTGTTTAAATGGATTTTTTGTCCTTCTGCCTTGAATGATTCTGATGAATATAAAGCTTCGAGTTGTAATCCAATGCGTCCTGTATCGGCATATTTCGATAGAGGCCGTCTGCAAAAACGCATGTTCAGAATTATACCCCCATTAAATCCGACATTGCCTTTCATATTCATATCAATATTGTCAATATCGTTTGCAAAGGAATAGTTTACACCAACTTTTGCACCAATGCCGAGTGCGATAGGTTTTGGAACTACATCATCATCATCATCATCGTAGCTGTCTATTATTTCGTCTTTTGTAGATGAAGATGGTGTTTCTATGTTTTGTGCCGGTACACATGTCGAAATGCTTATGGCAATCAAACTGAATAGTATTTTCTTTAACATGGTTTATAAATTAATAAATTCTTAATGCTACGGTTGTAGCTTTATGTTCTCCTGTGCTTAAATTTACGATAGCAGAAACATTCTCGTCGTTTTGTACTGTTACTGGAATTGTTATACTCTTAGATGAATTTTTAGGTAGTGATAGTTTGAATGTGCGTGAAACGGCCTTATTTAGTTTGCAATTGACCGACATTGTCGCTGTTATGTAAACATCTCTATCCGATTCGTTATAGATGCGTGCTGTAATTTCCTGTATTTCTGTCGTTATGTCGGCTTGTGCCGTTATCGTACGCGGGCCGTCTATTTTTAGAATCATAGGTATTAATGGCAATGCATACGATTTATTATATACTTCCAGACCTTTATATTGTAATTGGCATTTAAGATCGATATTGATGTCGCTAATTCCTATGTATGGAACAAAATTGTAAACTAGAGTATTATTTGCATGTTGCTCTAATTGGTCTGTTACATTTTCCATAACACCATATCCTCTGTCAATATTAAATTGAATATTCCCTATATATTCTTGTGGAATAGTTATTCTGTACTGCAGAGTGTCAATTATTCCTTTTGAATCAATATAGATGCTTGAAGCCTGATTGTCATTGAAAAGCAAATCGGCTTTTACCGGAGTGTCAATAACCTTTAGCAGACCGTATTTCCCGTTATGCGAAGCTATTGATATATTGTTTGTATCGACGGGTAGAACTTTATCCAAAATAGGTTCCAATATGACGGTATTGTTTATAGCCAGTCCGTATTTGCCGTTTTTTTCAATGATTTCAATGGGTGAATAATATATGTCTTGTTTGTCTTTTACCGAAGGAGTTACATTTGGGTCTGCAATTGTATAGTCTTTTTCATTTATTTTCCAGTTTGAGGCATAGAAATCGTCTATTTCATGTCCTGCTTTGTCTATGATTTTATATTTGCCATTGTAGCCGACAACTGCTTTGCCGTTTTTAAATGATGAGCCTCTGGTAACATATCCGTTTCGCCATTCACTATATACGGCATTGTATTTTTTATAATCGTAGTCGTCCCGTATATAAAATACCCATGATCCCATTTTGACTGATGCCAGACCTTCACAGAAAGGTCTGACAACGTCAAATTGGCATTTTACTACAATTTCCCCATTTTCATTTATAAATCCCTGCTTGTTTGATTCATTCGCCACGCATAATTTACCTTCATGAAAATCGAGGTATTTGGGTATTACATAGAGTTTCTCCTTTATCAATATGTAACTTCCGTTTGAATGAATAATACCTTTTAGCCGGTATCTTTTGCTGCTTCCTTCATTTATGCCGAAAAGTCCTGTGCCGTTTTCCTGCAAGAAAATGAAGTCGTATATAGGCGATAGGATTTTTTTTCCATCGCTGTTCATTAATCCCCATTTATTACTTACTTTATATAAGTATAGATTGTATGCATATGGCTTTATCGACTTGTATTGCGGGTCAATATTCCATATAACACTTTGGGCATTAATATTTAATGCAAGCAATAGTGTTACGGCTATACAATGTATTCTTATTATATAACTCATTTACGCAATTTGTTCTTATCGTATAATTCTTTTAAATGTTTGATATTGCAGCAATAAGTTATGCTTGTGTTTTGAATGGAGCTATACAGAACGCCGACAAGTCTGTGTTTCTTGTCGATTACGGGAGAACCGCTTTGTCCACCTACGGATATTGTTTGTACTTGGAAACTGTTTTCATCGGGTGTTTTGCTTATGGTCGTATTCAATATCGAGGGTTTTAACGACTTGCCGTCTGACAATAGCAATCCTAATGGGTAACCTATGATGGAAAATTGTTCTTGTTGTATTTTTAATGAATTTTCATCAACTCTTGCCTTTTCTATGTCGAATATCGCACCGTTTTTAATTAAGTAATCAGGTGTTTTGGGTGTATTCAGTCTTATTAGAGCCACATCTTTTTTTGGATCTCCAGATTCTGCAATTACCTGACAATGTTGAAGGTCTTCAATGTTGCTAACTTTAGAACCAGATAATCCTATGCCGAAGTATGCATGTTTTCCGCTGATTTCAATTTCCGAAACGGCGTATCGTTTTAAAAGGGCTATGGCATCATTTGATAAATTCTTGAATATTCCCGAGGCAATTGAACGCTCTAAATCGTTTACTATTTTTATGCGTTCTTTTTCTATTAGATGGCGTATTCCTTCTTCTTCCTCCTTTTTTCTGTATTCCCAAGGTACGGCAATATGCCTGTTTGTTCCAAGCTCCCCGTTTTCTGATATGAAGAATGCTGTTCCGCTATATTCGAATGGAGGAATGTCTTTGGTGGTGGTCGATGCCATTATTACATCATTGTTGCCGCCTACATACCATTGACTGACAATGCCATCTATGTCTTTGAACGGGTCATCTTTTATGGTTACTTCGTAATAATATCCGCCAAAAACACATACGGTAGCTTCTTCTATTGCTTCTGTTGTTATGGGAGATACTGTACTGTATTTTCCGTCTATAGCAAGCCATGAACCGTATGCCAGGCCGAGTAATACGATTATTGTTGCCGCGACTCCGATAATTTTATATATAGGGCTGTATCCGGGGATATAGGAACTTAAATTAACCGGAATTCCACCGCATACCACCGCGTCTTTTTTTGTTATTTTTATACTTTGGCCGAAATTTATTCGTCGCCCGTTTACGGTTGTACCGTTTTTACTATGATCCTGCAATATCGCATTTCCTTTTTTGTCTATTTTTAAGGTGGCATGAAAACGGCTTATGGTATTACCTGAAACTTGAATTTCGTTTCGGAAGTTTGTGCCTATTCCATAAATGGCTTTGTATTTGTTGTTGTCTTCAGGGGTAGGCACCTGATCCCATAAAAGTTCTACATCGGCAAATCTGATAGTGTCTCCTCGCTTTATATTTACTGGAGTATTGGGCTTTATGGGACTGTTCATTATATAAGTCCCGTTTTTACTATCCTTATCTTCAAGGATTATGTCTCCGTTGTTCAAAACTGTTATTTCTGCATGGAGTGCACTTGCTCTCATGCTGTGAAGGACTATATCACACGAGGGATCCCTCCCAATTTTAAGTAAACGCATAATATGTAATATTTTAAAGTTTTTATTATTCTATCCGACGTCTTGTTTCGGCTTTACGGCTTTATCTTCTTTGTTTTCCTTTTCTTCTTTTTCTTTATTTTTTTCTTTTTGTTCCTCTTGTTCTTTTTTTGCTTTTATTTTTGCTGCTTGTCTGGCCTTGTTTTGTTTTATGGAATCTTGTCTTAGGGAGTCGGCTTTAGCGGCTTTGGCCAGTGAGTCGAGCCGTGCTTGTTCGGTATTTTTCTGAGTTGTCGAATCGACCGCTGCGGCAATATCGTGATTGTTGCCAAAGTCTGCATCTGCTATCAGTTTGATGCCAAGTGTCAGACAAGCAATGATGATAATCCCGCCAAATCCGAACAATACGTAGCGCATAATCTTGTTCTCTTTGGGAACACAGTTCCAGTCTAACCTGGTTATGTGAGCGAAAGATATAATATCCTTGCGTGTTACAGGGAATGGTACGTTTGGAGAGATTCTTATGCCATTGACGTATGTGCCATTAACACTTTGGTCTATAATGGTCATTTTACCTGATGATGTTATATTCAATAAAGCATGGCGACGACTAATGACATCTGTTGTGTCGTTAATTACTATATCGCAATTTATATCTCGACCAATAGAATATGTTTTCATTTCTTATTCTTCTTGTTGTTATTAGAGTTTTTATTTAATTCTTCTATGTGTGAAAGGAGTTTTTTGTTTTCTTTCTTCAGTGAATCGTTGTTTGTTTTAAGTTGAGCAATTTCTTTTTCTGATAATTTTATTTTTTGTTCAAGAACTTTTTGGGTGGAATCGGAGGCCGTTTTTAACTTGTCGTATTTTTGCTGCAAATCATCGAACTGATTCTGTACTTCTGTAACGGCGATCTTCGATTCGGATTCAATCTCATTGTCTTTTGAAATTGCTTGAACAATGTTTGTAATTACACTGATAGCACAAATAATTATTATTGTATAAAAAAGTAGTTTTAAACGTGGATTCATTTTTACTTTTAATGTTGAATTGTTGTGTGTTTCTATAATAGCAATAGTCAGATTATCGTGGCCTCCACCGGTATTTATCCCTTCTCCATCAATTGTCGTTGCAATACAGTCGGTTATGCCTCCTAATGACTGCGAACGGTTCGAAACCATTTCTATGAGTTCCGACTCGGGTATTGCGCCGTGTATGCCGTCGGTGCATAGAATGAAACGGTCTTTGGCAAGATAAGGTAATTCGGTACAGTCAACTTCTACATCATATTTGGCTCCGAGAGCACGAGTTATTACATTCGATTGAGCTGATAATCTGGCTT
This sequence comes from Candidatus Caccoplasma merdipullorum, assembly GCA_017694415.1. Taxonomy (GTDB): domain Bacteria; phylum Bacteroidota; class Bacteroidia; order Bacteroidales; family G3-4614; genus Caccoplasma_A; species Caccoplasma_A merdipullorum. The sequence goes on along the minus strand of JADIMW010000053.1, from coordinate 960 downwards.
GTTCTTCTGTAATGACTTTTTGTTTTACCAGATCGAAAACCATTGAGTGATCGAACGTCCTGTATATTTTCGATTTTCCACGTATATGATATATCCGGCTGTCTCCAACATGTGCTATTGTTGCGCACTTTTTGTTAATGAGTATGACTGTACAGGTTGAACCCATTCCACTATATGTCGGGTTTTCCTTACTGTATTCGATTATTGCCATATTGGCTCTTCGGATAGCCTTTATCAGGATGTTGCATGGGGTATCTTCTATACTGGCATCTTCTACTCCTTTTATAATTTCGTTTACGGCAATTGTCGAGGCTGTTTTACCTCCAGGACCGCCTCCCATGCCGTCACATACTGTTACCAGGAATCCGAATGGAGTATTTTTCCATCCGTACGAGTCTTGGTTTTCTGTTCTGCCTCCGATTCTCGACTCAACAAAAGCCGAGATATATTCTGGTGTAGGAATCTGTATTAAATCCATATAATTCTATGTTTTAAATTACCTGGAAAACCATAACTTTATTTTTGTAAAAATGGAAGTGGGTGCTTTCATCGCTTCGGTTATTGCCGTTCTGAATTCTGCTGCCTTCTGGAATCTTTTTGACTGCTCTTTTTCTGTCGCTTTCCATATTACATTCATCAGTTTCTTGGGAATCGACTTGTCGTACAGAAGTGTTTCCCTGAGTTGACGAGTTAATGTGTCTGATTCTATCTCGCACGCAAAAGGATTGTGTCCTGTTAATAGCTCATAAAATGTTATACCTAAAGCATATATGTCGGTAGATGCGTTTATTTGAACAATACCGGTTTTTTCCCTTAATATTTGTTCGGGTGCCGAATATTGCGGTGTCCCTATAAAACCGAATCGCGAAAAACTGTTACCGTCATTCATACGAGCTATCCCCAAATCCATAAGCCGGACATTAAACCCGTCTTCAACCATAATATTGGATGGTTTTATAT
>JADIMW010000052.1 GCA_017694415.1 Candidatus Caccoplasma merdipullorum | reverse complement strand
GTCCTATGCTCCGTACTTCTATTGTTTCGTTTACGTGGCATCCTATGTCGCCTTTGCCGAACATGCGGCAGCTTACTTCTTTTGATATGAGGTTTTCGGCGTTTATTTCTCCTCGTCCGAGTATCGAGAGGTTGGCTTTTGTGGTTTTACCGCCTATTATCAGGTCGCCTTGTCCTATGCCGCGACGCCCTTTTACTTCGTCGTAGTTGAGTTTGGTGCAGCGTATCTGGCTTTGTCCTGTTACTTTAAGCGATATGTAGGCTCCGCTGACGGGTTCTGTTGCGGTGAATACTGCTCCGCCGCAACATTCTACTGCCGTAAGGGTCTTGGAGTAGGCATATACGATTATTACGTTGAAGTCGTTTTTGAATCCGCGGTTGCAGCTTATTGTCAGTTTTCCGTCTTTTACTTCGGTCTTTATCTTGTCTTTCATCTGCTCCGGTGCGTATATGCGCAGCAGCTTGGTTGAGTCGGAGGATTGTTTATATACTACGTTTATGGGCGATGTTACTGTTATTTTGTCGAATTCGTGTATGGCTGTGTCGATGTAAACGTATTTGTCTTTTTGTTCGGTTTGTTGTGCTGCTGCGGTTGTTGCACTTATTGCCGTTATTGCGGCGATTATCAGTGTTATTGCTCTCTTTTTCATCTTTTTTTGTTTATTGTTTCAGGTATGTTGTTTCTATTTTGTCGAATATTTTTTCGAGTTCGTCGGCGGTTTCGGCACGCAGCATGGCTATCCGGGTTTCGCGGAAATCGGGGATTCCCTTGAACAGCGTGGTGGCGGCGAGGTGGCGGCGGATGTGGAGTATGCCGCGCCGTTCGTCGAGCCGGGCTATGCTTTCGAGCATCTGGCGGCGGAAGACTTCCATTTTTTCGGCGGGTGTCAGCGGACGGTATGTGTCGGGTGATTCGATATAGCCTTTTATGTCGCGGAATATCCACGGGTTGCCTATTGCTCCGCGCCCTATCATTATCGCGTCGGTTTTGTATTCGTTAAAGTACTGTACGGCTTTTTGTGGCGTGGTTATGTCGCCGTTGCCTATTACGGGTATGTTTATGCGCGGGTTTTCTTTTACGTGTTTTATCGGCTCCCAGTCGGCCTGCCCGGTGTACATCTGGCTGCGGGTGCGCCCGTGTATGGTCAGGGCTGCTATGCCGCACGACTGAAGTTCTTCGGCGAGGGTTTCTATTATGCGGTTTTCGTGATCCCACCCCAAACGGGTCTTGACGGTTACGGGGAGCGATACGCTTTCTACTACGGCACGGGTGATTTGGAGCATCTTGGGTATGTCGCGCAACAGTCCGGCTCCTGCTCCTTTGCCGGCTACGCGTTTTACGGGGCATCCGAAATTGATGTCGATGATGTCGGGGGCGGCGGCTTCGCAGATGCGGGCGGCTTCGGCCATCGATTCTGAATCGCGCCCGTATATTTGTATGGCTACGGGGCGTTCTTCGTCGGAGATTTCGAGTTTGGCCTGCGTTTTTTTTATGTGGCGTATCAGTGCGTCGGCCGATACGAATTCGGTATAGACCATGTCTGCTCCGAACTCTTTGCACATAAGTCTGAAGGAGGCATCGGTTACGCCTTCCATTGGTGCGAGAAAGAGCGGTTTTTCGCCGTAGTCCGTTTTTCCTATTTTCATCTTCTTTTAACGGGTTCGATTATTTTATTGTGAATATTTTCTCGAATCCTGTCATCTTGAATATCTCTTTTATTGCGGGTATTACGTTTGTCAATATCAGCGTGCCGTTATTGACCTTTACGTTTTTTTGAAGTATCAGCAGGGCGCGGAGTCCGGCACTGCTGATGTATTGCAGGTTTTTGCAGTCGATTGTTATGTCGGGATTTTCGCTTGTGGTGAGCGGCTCTGTTTCTTTAAGGAATTCGGGCGACGTTAGGGTGTCTATTCTCCCTTCGACGGTTACCGTGGTTTTGCCTTGTTCGTTGGTTATTGTCGTTTTCATTTGCCGTGTTGGGTTTTTAGTCGTTTTGTCAGTGTTACGGTATTCTTTCCGCAAATATAATTGTATTCGACGCTATCCATTATCTTGTTTATCAAAAATATTCCTAATCCTCCTATCTTTCTTTTTTCTACCGGCTGGTCGAGTTCTACTTGCGGGGCTTGTGCGTTTATGTCGAATTTTTCTGCCGTGTCGCTGACTTGTATTGTTATGATGCCCTCGTTTATGTGGCTGGTTATGGTTATGGTTTCTGTTTGTTTTGTCTTGTATCCGTAACTGATTGTGTTGGTGAGCAGTTCTTCTAATGCGAGGTTGAGTTTGGCCGGCGTGTCGGCATCGGTTTCGTGCCCGCGGAGTATCTGTTCGATGTAATCGGGGAGTTTTTCCAATTCGTTTATGCGGTTTTTTATTTCGAGTTTGTACGGTTGTGTGTTGCCTGCGTGTATGGCTATTATGGCCGTGTCGTCGTTGCGCTCGGTGTCGTCGGTGTGTTTCCTGACTTCTTTGAGCAGGTGGAGTACCACGGCCTGGGACGGTATGTCCGTTGTTTTGCCCAGCATGTTGAGGAGTCCGCTTTCTCCTATTTGCCTGCCGTTGCCGTCTTCTGCTTCGGTAAGTCCGTCGGTATAGAGCAGCAGCGTGTCGCCTTGCCGTATGTCGTATTCGTCGGTTTGGTAGTTGTAATTTTCAATGATGCCGGCCGGCAGATTGGGGGTTACGTTTATGTAATGCGGTGTTTTCCCGGGTTCTATGAGTATGGGGCGGGTGTGTCCGGCATTGCAGATTTGCAGCTTGTTTTGCGTCAGTTCTATTTTTCCGGCCTGAAGGGTTATGAACATCTCCGATTTGTTCCTTCGGGCTATTTCGTTGTTTATGCTTTTGATTATTTCTCCGGGGGTTTCGTATATGGTGGCGGCCGAGCGGAACAGCGATATGGCCGTGGCCATGAGTATTGATGCGGGCACGCCTTTGCCCGATACGTCGCCTATTATGAAGTATAGGGTGTCGCCTTTTTTTGTGTAGTCGTAAAGGTCGCCGCCTACTTCTTTTGCCGGCATCAGTATCGAGTACAGGTCGATAGGGGTGTCTCCTCCGTAGCTGGCCATGTTGTCGGGAAGCATCTCGTTTTGTATTTTGCCTGCTATGCGGAGTTCGCTTTCTATGCGTTCGCGGTTGGTGGTTTCGCGTTTCAGCGTTGTTATGTATTGCTTGAGCGATTTCTGCATCTTGGAGAATGCTTCGCAGAGTTGGGCTATTTCGTCGTTTGTCTTTATAGACGGCAGCGGGGCGTGCAGGTTTCCGTCGGATATCATGTTGGCTGCCGAGGTGAGGGTTTCCAGCGGGGTGAGTACTTTGTGTATTATCTTGTAGCTGCTGATGAACATTATTATCAGGGCTACGGCCATTACGATACTTATCCAGACGGCGAGCATGTGGACTTCGTGGAAGATTGCCTTGGCCGGACAGGTCATGTACATCGACCATCCGATTTCTTCTATCGGCTGGTAAAAGATAAACATGTGTTTGCCGTTTTGTTTATATACCGCCCACCCTTTTTTGCCGGCTGTCATGTTGCGCTTTATTTCTGCCATGGCTGGACTGTCGAGCGGTTCGTCGTTGTCGTCGAGTGCCGGACTGTTTTTCATGTCGGTTGTCGTGCCGTGCCTTACTATCAGATTGCCGTTGCCGTCGATTATGTGCATGTTGGCTTCTGCATAGGGCTTTATGTTTTCTAAACTGCGGCAGAGCCAGTTGATTGAGACGTCGGCTGTTACTACTCCGATAAATTCGTTTTTGCTGTTATATATGGGGCGGGAGTATGTGAAGACCATTTCCTGCGAACCTGTGGTGTCGAAATACGGGTCGCTCCATACTCCGCGTTTTTTTTCTTTTGCCTGCCTGAACCATTGGCTGTCGGTATATGTCTCGGTGTCGCTGTCGAGTTCTTTTTCTATTATGTTTTTTCCGTCGCGGTACGTATAGGGGGCGTATGCTCCGGCTATTCCTTTTTTCTTGCCGGGTTCGAAGGCTATCGACGACCCTTTTATGTTGGGACTGTTCTGGAGTATTTTTCTTGTTATGGAGTAGAGCGAGTCGGGCGGCAGGTCGCTGCTTTCGGTTATGGCCATCGATGCGTTATCGACCGATAGCGAGACGAGTATCAGAAAGGCGTCGGCTTCGTTGTTTATGTTGTCGAGCAGTATGTCGGCGTTTATGAAGGCTTCTCGGCGTATCAGTTTTTTGGAGTAGTTGAATATGGCCAGAAGGCTGGAGATGAAGAGTATGCCGGTAAATACTATTATCAGCGTGCTGAGGCGTGTGGATATGGAGAAGTTTATTCGCATGTGTTTCCTCTTTTGTTCGGCGGTTTTTGCAAATTTAATCGTTTTGCGTTATTGTCGCGGTTTTTTTACCGTTTTTACACGAATAAATCTACTCCCATGTAAATCAGATAGTATCGCAGGAATTTTCCGAGCAGCATAGAGATATTGCATATCCATACGTTGGCTCTCATGTATCCGAGCGCTATTATTATTATGTCGCCTCCCGGAAGGAAGGTAAAGAAGGCCATTATTCCTCCGGGCCCTTTTTGCAGGAAGCGTTCTGCTTTTTCCAGTTTCTCGGGTTTTACGCGGAGGTATTTTTCTATCCATTCGGTTTTGCCTAATCTGCCGATGTAATAGCATGTTACGCCTCCGAGAAAGTTGCCTGCCGTGGCTGTTGCCAGAGTCAGGGGTATGTCGTAGCCTGCTGCTACGAGTATTGCCAGTACGGCTTCGGAACAGAACGGGAATATCGAACCGGAAATAAAGGCCGAGATGAACATTCCTGTATATCCCCACCCGGAGAATTCGGCTATAAGATCCATATTATGTACATGCTTAGGTAGATTATTATTGTGGCGTACAGCATCCGGAGTTTTTTGAGGCTTTTTATCGTGTCGAAGTATCGGGCTGCCTGTATTGCCGCCACGCTGTTGAATACGGGCATGTAGTTGAATATGCCGTCGGGGTCGGCGGCTATGTACAGGAGCGTGAAGACGGCTGTTGTGTTGAGGTGGCGGTTGTAGCTGCGTACCGATATTTTATCGTGTGTTTCGCGGTACAGCGTGTTGATTGCCATGGCTGCCGGTATTATTATGGCCGGCAGCAGGTATATCAGACCGTATTGTTCGGATATGTCGAGAGTCATGTATCCGCCGGGTACGAGGTTCTTTAGCAGCTCGGCCGTGGGTGTGTCCAGTCCGGGGATTATTCCGGCTATCAGCAGGAATGTGTATATCCACAATATGGTGAGGATTGCCAGTAATGAGGCGCTGAACGTTTGCAGATTGAATATGTGCATCTGCATCATTCCTATCCACAGCAGCGGGATGTAGAAGAGCGCTCTTCCCCACAGCAGCGATGTTAAGGCAAGCAGCAGCGTGGCGCCGTATATGTTTCCTGCACTGTTTTTGTTCTGGTAGTTGCCGAACAGTATGCTGGTGCTGATTATTATTGCCAGTGCTCCTATGTTGCCTTGTTGCAGCACGCGTCCTGTCATGGGATTGCAGCACTGGTACATGAGGTAGAAGAGGGTGGGGAGTATGGAATAGCTGCTTGTTATTGCGTATCGGTTTGTGATGCCTGCTATTATCAGCGTGGTTAGGAGTATTATTGCGGTGTTGAGCGTTACTCCCCATGTGCTTGTGTACCATGTTTCGGGTACGGGGATGTTTATCAGGGCTGTACTGCTTTCTCTGACGGGTGCGGTGAGGGGGGCGGAGATGATTATCAGCAGTATGCCTGCCGCTATGCAGATGATGTGGGCTGCGGCATCGGTGGGGAGGCGTTTTATGTTTTGTTCGTACATGGTTTCTGCCTGTTTCCGATAAAAACGGAAAGGGGCAGGGTTATCCCTGCTCCTTTCCTGTGGTTGTTGTTTATTTTAAGTCGAACCCGATGTCGCGGCGGCAGTATTTCTTGTCGAAGTTTATTGCGGCGGCTGTCTTGTACGAGTTGTCGAGCGCTTCCTGTTTGCTGTTTCCGTAGGAACTTACGGCTATTACGCGGCCGCCCGAGGTGATTGTCTCGCCTGCTGCGTTTTTTGTAGTGCCGGCATGGAACAGGATGCTTGCCTCGGTAGAGCCGTTTATCGTTATCGGTTTTCCTTTTTCGTATGCTCCGGGATAGCCTCCCGATACGAGCATTACGGTTACTGCATAGCGCGGGTCGGTTTCGAGTGTGCATTCGCCGAGACGCCCTTCTGCCGTGGCTTGCAGCAGTTCTACGAGGTCGGATTTTATGCGCAGCATCACTGCTTCGGTTTCGGGGTCGCCCATGCGTACGTTGTATTCTATTACTTTGGGTTCGCCGCCTACGTTTATCAGTCCGAAGAAGATGAAGCCTTTGTATTCTATCTTTTCTGCCTGAAGTCCGGCTATGGTGGATTTTACTATTTTTTCTTCTACTTTCTGCATGAAGGCGTCATCGGCGAACGATACGGGCGATACGGCTCCCATGCCTCCGGTGTTGGGCCCGGTGTCTCCTTCGCCTATGCGCTTGTAGTCTTTTGCAACGGGGAGTATCTTGTAGTCCTTGCCGTCGGTGAGTACGAATACGGAGCATTCTATGCCGCTCATGAATTCTTCTATTACTACGGTGCTGCTGGCTTCGCCGAACATCCCTTTGAGCATCTCCCCGAGTTCGGCTGCGGCTTCGTCGCGGTCGCCGATTATCAGTACTCCTTTGCCTGCGGCAAGTCCGTCGGCCTTGAGTACGTACGGCGGAGTGAGGGTGTCGAGGAATTTTACGCCTTCTTCGTATTCGGATGCCGTGAATTTGCGGTATGCCGCGGTGGGTATGCCGTATTTCTGCATGAAGGCTTTGGCGTACGATTTGCTTCCTTCGAGACGTGCGCCTTCTTTCGACGGGCCTATTACGGGGATGTCATGTAATTCGGGGTCGTTTTTGAAATAGTCGTATATGCCTTTTACCAACGGGTCTTCGGGCCCTACCACTACCATTTGTATATTGTTGGCTTTTACGAAACGGGCTATCTCGTCGAAGTCGTCGGCTTTTATGTTTATGTTTTTTCCTGTTGTGTCTGTGCCTGCATTGCCGGGGGCGATGTAGAGGGTGTCGCATTTTTTGCTTTGGCTGATTTTCCATGCTATGGCGCTTTCGCGTCCGCCTGAGCCGAGAAGGAGTATGTTCATCTTTTCTGGTTTTTGTTCGTTTTGCAAATGTACGTTTTTTATGTGAATGGTGAAAATCGAGGGGCAGTTGCCGCTTTTGCCGCTACTGCCCCTCTTTCCCGATTGTGTATTGTAAAAGGAAATGTGTCGGTTACATTCTGCCTCCGCCGAGTGCCCGGTACAGGGTTATTATGCTTTGTATTTCGCTGAAACGGTTGGCTATGTTGTTGAGCCGTGCGTTTAGCAGCGTCTGTTGGGCGGTGAGGACTTCGAGGTAGGTGGTGTTGCCGTGCTTCATCAGCAGCGCGGTGCTCTTTGCTGCTATTTCGAGCGAACTTACCTGTTTTTCGTAATACCCCGCTTTTCCTTTGGCTGTCTGGTACTGCATCAGTGCGTCGTTTACTTCGCTTCCTGCCGTGAGCAAAGCCATTTCGAATGCTATGCTTGCTTCTTCTTGTTGCGCTTTTGCTATTTTAAGGTTGGCGATGTTGGCTCCGCGGTTGAACAGTGGCTGTGTGAGCGAGGCTATTGCCGAGGCCAAAAATCTGCCGGGGTTGATTATTATGCCTCCGCCGTTGTTGCTCCATCCTGCGCTTCCCGACAGGGTTATCTGCGGATAGAAGGCCGAGCGTGCTGCATTGGTTGCGTAGAAGGCTTGTTCCAGTGCGTGTTCGGCTTGCCGTACGTCGGGTCGGTTGGAGAGCATCAGCAACGGAATGCCTACCGAAAACTCTTCGGGGAACTGCTGCTCGTACAGCGTGCCGCGCTCTATTTTGTGCGGTGTGTCGGCAAGCAGCAGGCACATTGTGTTTTCGGCCTGATTTATCTGCTCTTTCAGGTCGAGTATGTTAGTGCAGATGTTGTAGTAGGTGGCTTCGGTTTGTGCCAGTCCGGCTTCGGTAAGCATGCCGGCCTTTTTCATTGCCCTCGACGTGCGTACGCTTTCTTCCCATGCTTTTTCGGTGCTTTCAGCTATTTGCAGTTGTGCATCGAGCATCAGCAGCGTGTAGTAGTTGTTGGCTACGGCCGAGATGAGCTGGGTTTTTACGGCTTGTTCGTAATCCTTGCTTTGTTCGAGCAGGGCTTTGGCTTGCCGTTTGGCATTGGTAACGCGTCCGAACAGGTCTATTTCCCATGATGCGCTTACCGGGGCGGTGTAGGTTTTGGTTACTGTGCCGTCGAAGGTGGTTATGCCGCCTTCGGGGGTGAGCGCAAGCGACGGGAGGTAGGAGAGTTTGGCCGTGAGCAGCGAGGCTTGGGCTTCTTCTACCTTGAGGCGTGCCGTGCGGATGTCGCTGTTGCGTACGAGAGCGGTGTCGATCAGTTCGCTCAGATACGGGTCGGTAAAGACTTCGCGCCACGTGAGGTCGCCGAAACTTGTCGTGTCGCCTGTTGCGGCTATGTCGCCGTACAGCTCTTCGGGGGCTTCTTTTGCGGGCTTGTATTTGCCGTATATTCCGCAGCTTCCTGTCATCAGTGCCACGGCGGCGAGTATTATAAGTTTTTTCATTGTCTTGTTTCTGTTTTTTCCTGTTTTGTCGTCAGGATTATTTTATGTCGTTCTCTTTTAACTCTTCTCGTATCTGCCAGTCGTCGGTTGGTACGGCTTGTGCGGGACTGAGTTTTTCCTGCAACCACTGGAAGAATATGTAGAGCGACGGTACTATGAACAGCATGGCGAGTGTTCCGATTACCATTCCTCCTACGGTTCCTGTTCCGAGCGAGCGGTTTCCGTTGGCGCCTACGCCGGTGGATACCATAAGGGGCAGAAGTCCGAATATCATTGTCAGGGCGGTCATGAGTATAGGCCTTAGTCGGGCTTTGGCCGCGCTGACAGCGGAGGCGGTGAGGCTCATTCCTGCCTTGCGCCTTTCTACTGCGTATTCGGTAAGCAGAATGGCGGTTTTGGAGATAAGTCCGATTAGCATTATAAGTCCGGTTTGCAGATATATGTTGTTTTCGCAACCGAACATTTTTGCGAACAGGAAGCTGCCCATGAGTCCGAACGGTACCGACAGGATTACGGCGAACGGTATCAGGAAACTTTCATACAGTGCGCACAGGATAAGGTATATCATCGTTACGCAGATGATGAAGATGATTGTCGTCGTATTGGTCTGTTGTTCTTCCTCGCGGGTTATTCCGCCGAATCCGTATCCGTATCCTTTGGGCATCGCCACTTCGGCGGTCTCCTTTACGGCTTTTATCGCTTCACCGCTACTGTATCCGTCGGCAGGCATGGCGTTTACCGCTATGGAGGTGTACATGTTGAAACGGTTGATTGTTTCGGCTCCGTAGGTTCGCGTCATCGTTACGAAGTGGCTCAAAGGCGCCATCTCGCCGTTGTCGGTGCGGACGAATATGTTGTTGAGCGAGCTTTCGTCGAGTCGGTACTGCGGGTCGGCCTGCATCATTACCCGATAGACTTTCGAGAATCGGTTGAAGTCGGAGATGTATTGTCCGCCGTAGTATCCCGACAGGGTGCTCAGTACGCTTGTGGGGGATACGCCTGCCCGTTTGCATTTGGCTGCGTCGATGTCCACTTTCCACTGCGGGTAGCGGATGTCGAACGTGGAGTAGGCTGCCGATATTTCAGGCCGTGCGTTGAGGGCTGCGAGGTATTGCTGTGCGTTCATGAAGAACGTGTTGATGTCGCCTCCCGAACGGTCCTGCAGATGCAGCTCAAGAGCGTTACCCATTCCGTATCCGGGTATCATACCGGGGGAGATGGCAAAGACGGTGGCGTCTTTTATGTCGGCTGTGTAGGCGTATATTTTGCCTATTACCGATTCTATGTCTTGTCCTTTGCCTGTTCGTTCGTCCCAGTTTTTGAGTCGGAGAATGAGCATACCGAACGAGTTGCCTTGTCCCGACAGCAGTCCGTAACCTGATACTTTCTGCGAGTGTTCTATTTCGGGTATGGCGGCTATGCGTTCTTCCACTCTGTTCATTATGTTGTTGGTGGTGTTGATTGAACTACCGGGCGATACGCTGACGTTTACGAATACTACACCCTGATCTTCGTTGGGTACGAGACTGGTTTTGGTGTTGTTCATAAGTACCAGCAGTATTACTACGGAGCATGCGAGCATTGCCCACGGCAGCCATTTGTGTTTGATGAAGGCTACTACTCCGTTTTTGTATTTTTCTGAGAGTTTCCCGAAGGCTGCGTTGAAGGCTTTGCGGAAGCGTGCGGCGAAGTTGTCTTTTGCCGTTCCGTCTTCGTTGAGGTAGGGGCGCAGCAGCAGGGCGCAGAGCGCGGGGCTGAGGGTAAGCGCGTTTATTGCCGATATACCTACGGCTACGGCCATTGTTATACCGAACTGGGTATAGAATGTTCCGGATGTGCCGCCCATGAACGATACGGGGATGAACACTGCCATAAATACCAGCGACGAGGTTACTACGGCGTTGCTTATACCTTTCATTGCGTCGATGCTGGCCATGTACGGCGAGCGGTATCCTACGTCGAAGCGCGTCTGCACGGCTTCGACGACGATTATGGCGTCATCGACGACAGTTCCTATCACAAGCACGAGGGCGAACAGGGTTATAAGGTTGAGGCTGAATCCGGCTACGTACATGAATGCGAACGTACCTATCAGCGATACGATGATTCCTACCAGCGGTATGAGCGTGGAGCGGATGTCCTGAAGGAATACATATACTACGAGGATTACGAGCAGTATAGCCTCGAGCAGGGTTTTTACCACTTCGTGTATCGAGGCGAAGAGGAACTCGTTGGTACTCATCACCTGTACCAGATCGACTCCTTCGGGGAAGTCCTTGCGGGCTTCTTCGAGGAACTTGTCGATGTCTTCGTTTACCTGCGTGGCGTTGGAGCCTGCTGTCTGGAATACCATACAGGAGACGCCGGGGTGTCCGTCGAGCGTGCCTACATATGCGTAGCTCTCCTTGCCTAATTCTATGTCGGCTACATCCTTGAGCTTGAGTACTTCACCGTCTTCGGTCGAGCGGATTACTATGTCGCCGAACTCTTCGGGGGTCATAAGTCGTCCGCGGTATTTCATCGTGTACTGGAATGTCTCTTTCGAGTTTTCTCCGAACGACCCGGTGGCGGCTTCGATGTTCTGCTCGGCGAGTGCGGCGGTTATGTCGGACGGTACGAGCTTGAACTGTGCCATTGCGTCGGGTTTGAGCCAGAGTCGCATGCTGTAGTCGCCTCCCATTATGTTTATGTCGCCTACGCCCGATATTCGGAGTATTTCGGGTTTAAGGTTGATGCTGATGTAGTTGGCGAGGAAACTTTCGTCGTAACGGTCGTCGGGACTGTACAGCGAGAAGATTTGAAGCATACTTGTCTGTCGTTTCGATGTGGTTACGCCCACCTGCGTTACTTCGGACGGGAGTCGGCTGGTGGCTTTCGATACGCGGTTCTGTACGTTTACGGCGGCCATGTCGGGGTCGGTTCCCTGTTTGAAGTAGATGGTTATTGTTGCGCTTCCCGAGTTGCTGGCAGTAGAGGTCATGTAGGTCATGTCTTCTACTCCGTTGATTGCTTCTTCGAGCGGTGCTATTACGCTGTTGAGCAGCGTCTCGGCATTTGCTCCGTAGTAGGTGGTGTAGACTTGTATGGTTGGGGGGGCGATGTCGGGATATCGCTCTACCGGGAGGTTGGTAAGTCCTATCAACCCCATTAATATTATTGTTATGGAGATTACCGCCGAGAGTACGGGGCGTTCTATAAATGTCCTGAGATTCATTGTTTATCCTCCTTCAACTGGTTTGCTGCCGCCGGTGCTGCCGCCGGTGTCTGGGTTGTGGTTTTCGGGGTTACTTCCGTACCTTCGCGAAGTATTCCTGCTCCTTCGGCTACTATTACGTCGCCGGCCTGAAGTCCGTTTTCAACTATGTATTCTTGTCCGCCGTTTACGCGGGTTACTTCTATTATTGTCGATTTGGCTTTGCCTTCTACCACTTTGTAGGCGTAAACCTTGTCCTGTATCTCGAATGTGGCTGTTTGGGGTATTACAAGACAGGCTTCACGGGTTGTGGGTATTATTACGTTGCCTGAGCCTCCGCTGTGAAGCAGTCCCTGCTTGTTGGGGAATACGGCACGGAGACTTACTGTTCCGGTATTCATGTCTATTACGCCGCTTATGGTTTCTATTTTCCCGGATTCACCGTATAGCGAGCCGTCGTTGAGTTGCAGTTTTATTGCCGGCATCTGTTTGAGGGCGGCTTCTTTTGTGCCGTATTGACGCAAAAGCGACAACAGTTGGTTTTCGGTCATCGAGAAATAGACGTACATGTCGCTGTTGTCGGATATGGTGGTTAGCGGCTGCGGTATGCTGGGGCCTACTAATGCGCCTACACGGTAGGGAAGTGTTCCGGCTACTCCGTCCGACGGGCTTTTTACCACGGTGTAGGAGAGGTTGTTTTTGGCGTTGAGCTGTTGTGCCTTGGCTTGTGCCAGTTGCGCTTTGGCCGAGAGCATGCTGTTCTTTGCCGTGGTAAGGTCGAATTCCGATATTACGTTTTCCTTATACAGTTCCTGTCGGCTTTTGTATGTGAGTTCTGCCGTGGCGTAGCTGGCTTCGGCCGCTTCAACGTTGGCATCGGCTGTCTGCAGGGCGGCTATGTAAGGTACCTGATCTATTATGAAGAGGGTTTGCCCTTGTTTTACCCGCTCTCCTTCCTGTACGCAGAGTTTGGTGAGAGTACCGCTTACCTGCGGATAGATTTCTATGTCTTGTCGTCCGCGTATCGTTGCCGAATAGTTGCTTTCTATTGTCCTGTCGGTGGGCGATACGGTATAAAGGTTGTATTGGTTGCCGCCTGTCATCTGCGGGGCTTTTTTGCATCCTGCTGTTATGCAACAGAGTAGAAACAGCGCGTATGCTGCTGTGTAAATTCTTCTTTTCATCTTGTTTATAAAGGCCTATTATTAAATTTGTTGCGAAGATAAGGGGTTTTTATTGCAGATTACTTTTCATGATTTTGTTAAAATTGTTCATTTTCGGAACACCCGCTCTGAATATTTGCTAAAAATAGCTATTTTGTTTCTGCTTTTGTTTGGGGTACTTGTCTCGGTTTTAATATATTTGTTTCCTGTTAATGGGGTTTTTGTCATTTTTTATCCTTATCCCGGCTTATGGAAAATAATGAACAACTTTTTTCCGACAATCAGTTTTTCGTCTCTTCCGATATTTCATGTTTCAGGGAGAAACCGATGTTGAAAGTGGAGTATATAATGATTTTATTTTGTCGTCGCGGCTGGATGGATGTGGTTATCGATTTGAAGAATTACAGGATTTCGGCCAATACCCGCTTTTTTCTTTTTCCGGGTACGGTTTTTACGTTAAGCATGTGCAGCGACGACAACGAGGTGTTTTGTTTTGTGTCATCGTGGGCGTTTTGCCGTGAGGTTTTTATGCGTATGGAACCGGCTTTTTTCCGTTTTATGAAGGAGGAGCCTTGCCGCCTGTTGGATATTAAGGAGTTGGCGTCGATGCATATTTTCATGGATTCGGTATCGATGGTTTTTTCCGACCGCGAGAATAAGTACAGGTTGCAGATTGCCCGCAACTGTCTGCAGAATTTTCTTTTCGATGTTTATGATAAGGGGCGTAACCGTATAAGTGAGACGCCTTTGCTTCATGCGGGCAGGAAGGATGATACGTTTCACCGTTTTATGGTTCTGGTGCGGAGGTTTTGCGTGTCGCACCGTCAGGTGGAGTTTTATGCGGAGAAGTTGTGTATTTCGGCAAAGTATCTTTCGGATATTTCGCGTGGCGAGGTGGGGGTGTCGGCCAAGCAGGTGATTGATAATTTCGTGGTGCTGGAGATTAAGTCGATGTTGTTGCGTACGGGGGTGTCGATGCAGGATATTGCCGACCGTCTGGGGTTTCCCGACCAGTCTTATCTGGGGCGTTATTTTAAACGGCACGAGGGGTTGTCGCCGCGCGAGTTCCGACGCCGTTACATGTGGGAGTAGTTTTTTCCCCTTTTTTTTCCGCGATTTGCGGCGGCACCTGCGGTGTTGCCGTTTTTTTTGTTTGCCGTGTTATGCCGCCGCTGTTTGTTTGTGGTGGCCGCTTACAGGTTGTCGATGAAGTAGTCGGTTATTTTTTGGTACAGATGTACTCGGTCGTGCCCTACGACGTTGTGCTGGTGCCCGGGATAGACGAAATAGTCGGGGTATGCGCCGTTTTTTATGCTGCTCTTGAGGTATTGCAGCGTGTGTTGCCATACTACTACGGGGTCGTTGTCGCAGTGTATCAGCAGCAGTTTTCCTTTTAGGTTGCCGCTTAGCAGGTTCATGTTGCTTTGCCTGTATCCTTCGGGGTTTTTCTGCGGGGTGCTCATGTAGCGTTCGCCGTACATTATTTCGTAATATTTCCAGTCGGTTACGGCTCCGCCTGCGACTGCGACTTTGAAGGTTTCGGGGCGGTTGAGCGTCATGTTGAGCGTCATGAAGCCTCCGAAACTCCACCCGTGTACGCCTATTCGTGTGCTGTCTATGTAGGGGAGGGTTTTCAGGTAGGCTACGCCTTGCATCTGGTCGGCCAGTTCTTCTTGTCCCAAACGGAGGCGGGTTACGCTTTCGAACTCCATGCCGCGGTTGTCCGACCCGCGGTTGTCGAGCGTAAATACTGCATAGCCGCGTTCGGCCATGTAGAGGTCCCACCCGCGTACTCCCCACAGGTAGCTCTCTTTTACTTGTTGTACGTGCGGTCCTCCGTAAACGTATATTATCACTGGGTAGCGTTGTCCGTTTGTCGTATCGGCGGGCGTGGTGAGGCGGTAGTAGAGGTCGGTGGTGCCGTCCGCGCTTTTTATCGTCCCGCTGCTTACTCTGGCTCTGCCGTTTATAGGATAGGCCGCTTTTGCCGTGTGGAGGGTTTCGACCGTGCCGTTTTGTATATCGCCCGTCTTTATCGTAAGGGGGGTGTCGTGGTTGCTGTACCGGTCGATGTAGTATTTCCCGCTTTGCGATATTTGCGTGGTGTGTACGCCGGGTGCGGAGGTTATCCGTTCTGTTGTTCCGTCGGATATGTTTACCCGGTAGAGGTTTTCTTCGGTCGGCATCGGGGCGGCGGCTGTAATGTAGAGTGTCCGGCGGTCGGGGGAGAGTTCGGCTTCGAGTATTTCCCATGCTCCTTTGGTGAGTTGCCGCAGTTGTTTTCCGTCGGTGTTGTAAAGGTATGCATGGCGGTATCCGTCGGCTCGCGTGAGGTATATGAACGTGTCGTTGTTTATGAACAGCGGGGCGTGTTCGGGCTCGGTGTATTTTTCGGATGTCTCCTTGAGTATCTCTTTTTCGGGCTTGCCGTTGTTTGTTGTGTAGGATACCATGCGGCTGGTGTCCTGACTGCGGTTTATCTCTATTGTGTAGAGCCGTGTGTCGTCGGGCGACCATGTTATGTTGGTGAGGTATTTGTCGTCGGGCGTGCCTGTCTTGAGATAGCGGCTTTTTCCGTTGCGGGTGTCGTATATGCCTATTTTTACTTTGTGGCTCTTCATGCCTGCCATCGGGTATTTTATCGTGCGGAGGGTGGCTTCGCGGGTGTCGGTGTTTACCAGCGGGTAGTCTTTTACGGGGCGTTCGTCCATCCGGTAGTATGCGATGTAGCGTCCGCTGTTGCTCCAGAAGATGCCTTGTTTTATGCCGAACTCGTTGCGGTGTACGTCGTTGCTGCCGAGTTTGGTTTCGGGTTGGTCGGTGCTGACTGCTGTTTTCCGCTTTCCGTCGGGGGTGAGGAGTATGATTGCGTTGCCGCGGCTTACGGCGTAGCGGTGTGTGGCGGGGTTGTATATGGGGGTGCCGTCGCCGCTTTCGAGGGTGTAGCTCCTGATTACGGTTTTATCCGATGTGTCGATATGGTATATTTTGCTGCCGTTTTTTATTTGCAGGGTTATTGTCCCGTCTTCGGCTGTTGCGGTGTATTGCGGTATTTTTTTCAGCGTGTCGCCGAGAAGCGTGTTGAGTTCGTCGAGGGTTATTATGGTTTCTCGTCCTTTTTTTAACGGTGTGCCGGCGATTATGGCTTTTTCTTTGGTGTAGAGGTATTTGTCGCCTGCGAATTGTAATTGGGGCAGGCTTTTCCCTTCTAACGGGATGTATTTTTTCCCTCCGGGTATGAGCTGTTCTAATGTGCGGGGTTCTTCTTTTTGTGCCATAACCGTCGTGGTGAATGTTATTGTTATTATTGCCAGCAGCGTGGCTGCGTGCCGTATTGCCCTCGTGGTGTTCATTCGCCTTCTTCTTTTTTCTTTCTTTTGCGGAACTGTTTTGCTTGTGTTTCTCCGTCGTTTATCAGAGAGGGTTTGCGGAATTTTATGAATCGTGTCATGAATTCTTCGCCGTGTATCATCTCCTTTTTTTCGGACGGGGTTTCGGCTTGTTCGGTGTTTGTCCTTTCTTTTTTGGGGGGGTACGGCTTCTCGCTTTTTGCTTGTTTTTCGGCGATGCCGTATTGTTTGGGTCGGGTCTCTTCTTTGCGGGTTTTGCCGGCTTTTTCCGCTTTGCCCGGTTTTTCTTTTTTGTCGGGTCTGCTGCTTTGTTTTTTGTCGCTTTCGTGTTTACGGGGTGCGGGTTTGTCGTCTTGTTTGCCGGTGGCCTTGTTTGTCTTGGCGTCTTTGTATTTGCCTCCGAAGAGTTCGTATTTGCGGTATTCGCATTCTAACTGTCCGTTCATAAGGCGGTGGCGTTCGGAGGGTTTGAGCCCGATGTTGTTGAATCCTTCCTGACTGGAACTGATTATCCATGCTTCTCCGCCGGTGTAGAGGTGTTTCAGCTTGCTGCCGAGAGCCTTGTATATGTCGGCGAGGTCGCGTGGCGCGAGCCGCTCGCCGTACGGCGGGTTGGTTACTATCAGGCAGGGGGTGTGCGGTTCGGCTTGTTCTTGTATGGGGCACACTTCGGTTTCGATGTATTTTTCGAGGTGTGCGTTTTTTATGTTGCTGCGCGCTATTTCTATGGCGCGCGGAGAGATGTCGCAGCCGTATATCTTGTAGTTGAATTCTTTTTCGCCGCGGTCGTCGTTGTATATTGTGTTGAGGAGTTCGGCATCGAAGTCGTTCCAGCGTTCGAAGGCGTATCCTTGCCTGTATATTCCGGGTGGGGTGTTGGTGGCTATCAGCGCGGCTTCTATCAGTATCGTGCCGGAACCGCACATGGGGTCGAGAAGGTTGCTGCTGCCGTCCCAGCCTGTCATTTTAAGCATGGCGGCGGCGAGGACTTCGTTTATCGGGGCTTCGGTTTGCACGGTGCGGTAGCCGCGTTTGTGCAGCGATTCGCCGGAGCTGTCGAGCGACAGGGTGCATTCGCGCCCCGAGATGTGCAGGTTTATGAGTATGTCGGCGTTGGTGAGGCTTACCGACGGCCGTGCTCCGTATTTGTCGGTAAAACGGTCGGCTATGGCGTCTTTTACGCGGTAGGCGGCGAACTTGGAGTGCCGGAAGTCGTCGGAATAGACTACCGAGTCGATGGCGAACGTGCTTTTGGGGGTGAGTATGTTTTCCCATTCGTACCGGGCGGCTTTCTGGTAGAGTTCGTCGGTGTCTCGGGCTTCGAACTTGTATATGGGCTTTAGTATCTTGAGCGCGGTGCGGCAGCGGAAGTTGGCTTTGTACAGCAGCTCCTTGTCGCCTTTGAACGATACCATGCGCCGTCCTATGGTTATTTCTTCTCCTCCTATTTCGGCTATCTCTTCGGCGAGTATCTCTTCTACTCCCTGAAGTGTTTTTGCTATTATTTCGAACTTATCGGTTTTCACTTGTCCTCTGTTTTGCTTTTATCTGTGTTATCTGTTCGCCGGGGGCTACGTCTTCTGTTACCCAGATGTTGCCTCCTATCGTGGCTCCTTCGCCTATGGTTATGCGTCCCAGTATAGTGGCGTTGGAGTAGATTATTACGTTGTCTTTTATTATCGGGTGGCGCGGTATGCCTTTTATCGGGTTGCCGTTTTCGTCGAGCGGGAAACTTTTGGCTCCGAGCGTTACGCCCTGGTAGAGTTTTACGTTGTTGCCTATTATGGCTGTGGCTCCGATTACTACGCCCGTGCCGTGGTCGATTGTGAAGTAT
This sequence comes from Candidatus Caccoplasma merdipullorum, assembly GCA_017694415.1. Taxonomy (GTDB): domain Bacteria; phylum Bacteroidota; class Bacteroidia; order Bacteroidales; family G3-4614; genus Caccoplasma_A; species Caccoplasma_A merdipullorum. Next base: position 5,676 of record JADIMW010000052.1, on the reverse strand, counting down.
TCGCCTATTCGGGCTGCGGGGTGTATGTCGATGCCTGTTTCGGAGTGTGCCAGCTCGGAGATGATGCGGGGTATCAGCGGTACGCCGAGTTCTATCAGCTTGTGTGCCATGCGGTAGTTGCTTATGGCGCGTATGGCGGGATAGCAGAAGATTACTTCTTCGTAACTTTCGGCTGCGGGGTCGCCGTTGTATGCGGCTATGACGTCGGTTGCGAGTATGCGGCGCATTTCGGGAAGTGAGGCGATGAATTCGGCTGCCTTGCCTGCTGCGTTTTCATGCTCTTTTGCAATGTCGACGGGCGATTCGGTGCGCGTGCTGCATATCCCGGCGAGTATCTGCTCGGTGAGCATCCGGTAGAGCTGTTCGGTGGTTACGCCGAGGTGGTATTTGAGCGTGTCGGAATCTATTTTGGAATTGCCGAAGTATCCGGGGAATATCAATGCCCGGCAGAGTTCGGTTATTTCGCGCAGTATGTGCCACGAGGGTTTGGGCTCTCCTTCGTGGTGCTGGTTGCAGAGTATTTTTACGTCGTCGTATTGGGTGAGCTTGTTTACTGTGTCTGTTATTGTTCTTGCGTGCTCTTGTTTGCGCATATCCGAGATGTGTTTAATCCGCTGCGAAGATACTAAATATTGTCGAGAGTTGCCTCTGTCGGCGGGCGTTTTGTTTTGTGCGGCTTTTGTCGGCGGGTGTCGGGCGGTTGCGGTTAGCGGCTGCCCCATGAGGTGCGGTCGAGGTTGCGGTAGGTGATTGCTTCGCGAAGGTCTTCGGGCAGGATTTCTTCGCGGCCGGCGAGGTCGGCTATTGTACGGGCTACTTTGAGTATGCGGTCGTAGGCGCGTGCCGAGAGGCTGAACCGTTCCATTGCGTCTTTGAGCAGCTTTATTCCCGTGGCGTCGGGTGTGGCGTAACGGGCTATCATTTTGGGGGTCATCTGCGCATTGCAGTATATGCCGGGTTCGTCGGCGAATCTGAAGGTCTGCCTTTGCCGTGCGGCGATTACGCGACGGCGTATTTCCGCGCTTGTCTCTCCCGGTTTTTTGTCGGCGAGTTTTTCGAACGCTACGGGTACTACTTCTATTTGTATGTCGATGCGGTCGAGAAGGGGGCCTGATATGCGGCCGAGGTATTTTGCCACGGCTCCTTCGCTGCATATGCACTCTTTTGTTGGGTGGTTGTAGTAGCCGCACGGACAGGGGTTCATCGAGGCTACGAGCATTATTCCTGCCGGATAGGTTATGCTGCTTTTGCTTCGCGAGATTGTTATTTTGCGGTCTTCGAGCGGCTGACGCATTACTTCGAGTACGTGGCGGGAGAATTCGGGCAGTTCGTCGAGGAAGAGCACGCCGTTGTGTGCAAGTGATATTTCTCCGGGCTGGGGATAGGTGCCTCCGCCTACGAGCGCTACGCTTGATATGGTGTGATGCGGGGCTCGGAAAGGGCGTTGGCTTATGAGCGAACTGTTTTGCGTCAGCTTGCCTGCTACGGAGTGTATTTTTGTGGTTTCGAGAGCTTCGTCGATGGTCATCGGCGGGAGTATCGTGGGAAGCCGTTTGGCTATCATCGATTTGCCCGACCCGGGAGCGCCTATCATTATTATGTTGTGTCCGCCGGCGGCGGCTACTTCTGCGGCGCGTTTTACGTTTTCCTGCCCTTTTACTTCGGAAAAGTCGAACGGATATTCGTACTGATGTTCTCCGAACTCTTTTTCCGCGTCTGTCCGTGTCTGTTGCAACCCGCTGCAGTTGTTGTTGAAGAATTCGGCTACTTCTTTTATGTTGCTTGCTCCGTAAACGTCTATTCCCTGTACTATGCCGGCTTCGGGGGCGTTTTCTTCGGGTAGGATTATCCCTTTGAAGTTTTCTTCTTTGGCTTTTATGGTTATCGGCAATGCTCCTTTTATGGGGCGTATCGAACCGTCGAGCGAGAGTTCGCCCATTATCATATAGTTTTCTGTTCCGCTGCTTTTTATGCTGCCGGCGGCGGCGAGTATTCCCAATGCTATCGGCAGGTCGTATGCCGTTCCTTCTTTTTTTATGTCGGCGGGCGCGAGGTTTACTATGGTTTTGCGGTGCGGGTATTTGAGCTCTGTCTGGTTGAGCGCCGATATTATGCGCTGATGACTCTCTTTTACGGCGGCATCGGGTAATCCTACCATACAGAACTGGATTCCTTGTGTGCAGTTTACTTCTATGGTTACCGTCCGGGCTTCAATGCCTTGTATTGCGGCTGAGTAGAGTTTTGCAAGCATCGCGTCGGTTATTTTAGTTTTTCGTCGAGCAGTATGCGCAGCGAGTCCATTTGCAGGTCGCGCCCTATTATCGTGCTGTTGCGCTCTATGAAGAATATGCTTGGCAGACGGCTGATGTTAAGTGTGTATGCCGTTTGTGAGCACCACCCTTCGGGCAGGATGCTTTGATCCCACGGCAGTTTCTTTTCGCGTATTACCCGTTTCCATGCGTTTTTGTTTATGTCCAGTGATATGGAGTGTATCTGTATCTTTTTTTCGGGAAGGGTATTGTAAAGGGTGCGCAGTGTGTCGAGCCCGCGAAGGCTTGCCGTGTCGTTTATCGACCAGAAGTAAACTATTGTGGGGAGATTTTTCCGCGTGTAACTGTATATCGAGCTGTCGTTGGGTGTGTGCAGCTGGGTGTAGGGCATTACTTTGCCTTTGTCGTACCGTTGTATGGAGACGTATCGTTCTATTTTTGCCGTGAAGCGTTCGGGTCTTGTCGTCGGTGCTATGCTTTCTATCAGTTTCCGGGTTTCGTCGCGGTTGTCGTACCGGCTTATGTACCTGTATGTCAGGAATACCGACGCGGGGGACGTGGGGTTGTCCTTTACGAATATGCCGGCTTGCCGGCTTATGCTGTCGGTTGTTTCGGCAAGCAGGCTTTTATAGTCGGGGTCGTTGCGCCGTGTGGCGTAGAGGTTGCGCAGCGAATCGAGTTTTGCGAGCATGGTTGCGTTTTTGTTGTAGAATTCCCCGAGAAGGGTGTTTGTCGGCGAACCTTCGACGGTTACCTTGTATGGTGCGCATTCGCCGCTTATCGTTATGTTGTCGCCGTCTTTTACGAAGAGTGCGGTTATTGTCCGTCGGTTTTCGTCGGTTATGTACAGCGGGGTTTCTTGCTCCGATTCTGCCTTTATCGTGAATTTGCCCGATTTTACCGCTATCGTATCGGTGATGATTCCTTTTTCAGGGTTCTCGTAAAGGGCGTAAAGGGTCTTGCCTCCGTATCCGGTTATGTCGCCTTTTATGTTTATGCCGCTTTGCAGAATGCCGTGCTTGCACGATATTGCCGCCAGCATGACTGCTGCCGACAGTGCAATGTATGTTGTCCGTGGTTTCATCGTTTGTGGGTTTGTTTGTGCGAAGATAGTTTTTTATCTTTTTACATTCAAATCTGTTTTTACGGATTGTAGAGGTCTTTGTTGTAGAATTCGAGTATGTCCATTATACTTTTGCAGGCTTCTGCCGCAGGCGAGGCGGGGTTGAGTTCCGAGGCTGTAAGGTAGCATTTTATCGCTGCTTTCCAGTTGCCGGTTTTTCGGTGCAGGTTCCCGAGTTTGTAATGCAGGGTGTCGTCGGACGGAGTCTTTTTTATCTGCTCTTCGAGAATTTTTATCTCTTCGTCTATTTCGTTCATATATAATTGTGTTTGTTTTATAACAACGGTGGCAATGGTGTCTGTTTTGTCTTACAAAGATATAAAAACGGACGTGTAAAAATACCTGAAGTTTTCCGCCTTTTGCCGGGCTGTGTTTTTGCACTGGCAGGGGTGTTCTGTTTTCGGCAGGTATTATCGCTCTTTTTTTTTGTGTGTGCGGAGTAAATTTCAGATATTTGTCCGGTAAACAATTAATTTTTTAGAGATGAAGATTGAAAGACTTTATGGGGCGATTATGTTCATGGCATTTGTCGCTTTTGTTATGGTTTCGTGCAAGAAAACCGAAAAGCCTTCTGTTGCTGTAATTGAGGACGGCATAAGATTTTGCGAGAGTACTCTGCCTTACGGGGACGGCGTATTGATTGCCAATTTCGGTACTGACGAACTTAATCCTCTTAACGGTGAGGGTAAGGGGTATATTGTTTTATGGAAAGAGGGCGAAGGGGTTAGAACCGTTGTGCCCGCCGACGGAAACCTGTCTGCTCCGAAAGGTATGTTTGAGAGGGATAATTATCTGTATGTCTGCGATGTGAACAAAGTGGCTGTCTATAATTTGAACGGCGACAGTTGTTCGTTTGTAAGGGCGATAGCTTTTCCCGAAGGGAACTTGTTTGTAAACGACCTTGCCGCTACCGATACGGTTCTTTATGCTTCGGTAACGAATACCGACAAGATTTTCAAAATAGACATAAGTGATGTTTCCAATCCCGGCGAGGCTGTGGAGTGGCTCTCTTTGCCCGGTCCCAACGGCTTGTCCGTTTCGGGTAACGAGATGTTTGTGGCGTCTTATCCTGCCGACGGAAATACACGGGACGTGCATGTTATATACCGGATACCGGATGTGAACGCTCCCGTACCCGAGAAGGTGATTTCCGCATCGGGACAGTACGACGGTATCGTATTGTCGGAGGATAAATCGTCTCTTTATGTTTCAAACTGGACTCCTGCCGGGGTCAGCAAGATAAATCTTGCCACGGGAGAGATAACGCCTGTAAGTGTCGATGTTGAAACTCCTTTGGTGGGCCCGGCCGATATGAGCTTAAGCGGAGGGAAGATTTATATTCCCGATCTTCCCAACAGCCGCGTTGTGGTTATCGACGCAACAGGCTGCGGGGATAAATAAAGCCGCGGATGTTTATGAAAAGGAGGCCGACCACAATTTGTGGTCGGCCTCCTTTTTCAGAGCGGTAAGCGAGACTCGAACTCGTGACCCTCAGCTTGGGAAGCTGATGCTCTACCAACTGAGCTACTACCGCCTTTGTGCTGCGCCCGCAAACGGAGCGTTTTATTCAGCGGCACAAATATAATATGTTTTTGTTTTTCGAACAAATAAATTTTTCGAAATAGGGTAATACGTCTCTTTTCTGTTTTTTCCGCGTGTCGCCGTTACGGTAAAATGGTTACCTTTGCAATTGATATTTTTATTATATGTTCCTGAAATCGTTATCTATACTTAACTATAAGAATATCGGCGAGGCGGAGCTCCGTTTTTCGCCCGACATAAATTGTCTGTTGGGGAATAACGGCATGGGGAAATCGAATTTGCTGGATGCCGTTTATTATCTCTCTTTTTGCAAGAGTTGTTCCAATCTGCCCGATTCGCAGAATGTCAGGCGGGGTGAGCAGATGTTTATGCTTAAAGGGGTTTATGGCGGCGTTGCGGAGGGGTCGGATACCGAGGTGCATTGCGGTTTCAAGCTGCATCAGAAGAAGGTTTTCAAAAGGGACGGTAAGGAGTACGACAGGTTGTCCGACCATATAGGGTGTATCCCGCTGGTTATAGTATGGCCGGAGGATTTTGATATTGTGCGCGAGGGGAGCGACGTGCGCCGTCGTTTTATTGACCAGACGCTGTCGCAGTTCGACGGCAGGTATTTGTCGGCGCTGATAGCTTACAATAAGGCTTTGGCTTCGCGTAACGCTATGTTGCGTAACGGTTCGTCGCAGGTGGAGCTTTTTGAACTTATCGAGGAACAGATGGGGTGTGCGGCGGATTTCATTTATG
>JADIMW010000005.1 GCA_017694415.1 Candidatus Caccoplasma merdipullorum | reverse complement strand
ACGTATCATTCGTTGGAAGACAGGTTAGTCAAGAATTTTTTTAAATGCGGGAATTTCGACGGGGTTGCCGAAAAGGATTTCTTCGGCAGGGTGGAGGCTCCGCTCAGACAGGTGAACAATAAAGTCATCGTCCCCGACGAGGAAGAGGTGCTGAGGAATCCCCGCGCACGCAGCGCAAAGTTGCGGGTGGCCGAGAAATTGTAATTGCCATGGTTGATAGAAGTGATTTGCCCGACGAGGCAACGGACGTGAATGATGAATTGTCTGCCGATACCGTAAAAATGGTTTCGGACGGTTTGTCGTCTGCCGTTTCCGGCGGGACGGATTCTTCCGCTGCGGCCGATGCGGAAACAGTCTCGGAGGAGTCTGCCGGCGATGCGGTTTCCGACGCTTCAGCCGATACCGTTTCGGACGGGGCTTCGGGTAAGAGGAGTGCGTTCGGGAATTTCTGGCGTGTGGTAAAGCGTGTTTTCCTTTTCATATTGTCGATGCTGAACCCGAAAAACCTCTTTTCGGGAAAAATGATTTCAATAGATTTTATCCTTCACCGCTGGAAAACGCTTCTGGTTGTCTTCCTGTTGCTGATGTTCTATATATCGAACCGCTATTCGTGCCAGCAAAAGGTTACACATATAGGGGTGCTGCGCAAGGAGGTCGAGGAGTTAGGATACCGCTCGCTCGACATGTTCGTACGTCTGAAACGCATCCAGCGGGAGGAGGCCGTTATAAAGGCTGTGCGCGACAGTGCGCTCGATTTGCAATATCCCGATATTCCACCGTATATAATTTTGGATAAGGATTATGGCTCAGAATAGACGTTCAATAATACTGTTCCGATATATACTGATTTCCGCTATGATAATAGTGGTCTGCTTCGCTATTGTCTGGAATACCGTGCGCATATCGCTGGTGGAAAACGAATATTGGGAGATGAAGGCCGATTCGCTGAAGGTGCCTAACGTAAGGATGAGGGCTTTGAGGGGGAATATACTCTCGTGCAACGACGAGATTCTTGCGAGCACCGTGCCGGAATATATGCTCTTTATCGATTTCAGGGTCGAGGCGCTGAAAAAAGACACGTTCGAAAAATATGTAAAACCGCTTTCGGCGGCTCTCGCCTCGAAGTTCGGCGACAAGAGCGCGGCGGATTACGAGCGTTCGTTGAGAAAGGCTTTCAACAAGAAAGAGTCGCGGTACAGAATATACGGCAAACGGGTTTCATATATCGATTACCGCGAGGTGGCGGAATTTCCGCTGTTGAACAAAGGGCGGTATAAAAGCGGCTTTTTCGAGGAACATGTGATAACGCGAACGAAACCTTTCGGAACAATCGCGTCGCGGACAATAGGCAATCTTGCCGATACGGGCGGCACTTACGGTCTGGAGCAGGCGTACAACATACAGTTGAAAGGGGTGGACGGTCTGGCCGACAAGGAAAAGGTGCGCGATACATGGGTCTATCGCGACAAGAAAAAGGCCGTTCCGGGCATGGATATAAGAACTACGCTCGACCTTAGGATACAGACGATAACCGAGCGCGCCCTGCTTAAAAAACTCAGGGATATCGATGCCGAGACGGGTACTGCCGTGGTAATGGAGGTGGCCACAGGAAAGGTAAGAGCCATAGCCAACTATACACGGTTGAGGGAAGGAGTTTATGCCGAAATACGGAATAATGCCGTGGCCGATATGGTGGAGCCGGGTTCTACGTTCAAGACCGTTTCGGTAATGGCGGCTCTCGACGACGGCGTAGCTACGGCGGACGAGATTTTCGATACGGGTAACGGTATCTATCATGTAGGGCGTTCGGTAATGCGCGACCACAACTACCACCGTGGCGGATATGGCGCAATAACTCTTGCGCAGGCAATACAGTTCTCGTCGAATATCGGTACGGCAAAAGCCATATTGAAAGGGTATGAAAACCGACAGGGATTTTTCATAGACCACCTCTATCGCATGGGGCTTGCCGATTCGGTAAATTTCAACCTGAAAGGGCAGGGGTATCCGTTTATACCGCACCCCGATACTTACAAAGGGTGGAACAAGACTACGCTGCCGTGGATGTCGTTCGGGTATAACGTGCAGATTCCGCCCATATATACATTGATGTTTTACAACGCAATAGCCAACGGCGGTAAAATGATAGCCCCGATTTTTGCAACCGATGCCATAAGCGACGGAAAAGTGGTGGAGCATTATGTTGCACAGGTGGTGCGCGATTCTATCTGCAAACCCTCCACGCTTGCCGCCATACGCCGCATGCTTTCGGATGTGGTGCTGCTCGGCACGGCAAAGGTTTTGAAATCGCCGTATGTCTCCATAGCGGGCAAAACAGGTACGGCACAGCTCCGCCACAAAGGACAGGTTGTGGGGCACAGGGTGTCGTTTTGCGGATACTTCCCCGATAACGAACACCCAAAGTATTCGTGCATAGTGGTTATAACGAAACCGCGTATCGGTTATCCTTCGGGAGGCGACATGTCGGGTATGGTGCTGCGGAAAATTGCCGAGCAGATGTACGCGCTCGGTTATTTCGGCGAACCGGCTCTGCCCGACCGCGATACGACGAACTGTTATTTCCCCGTGGTAAAAGGGGGAATGGAGCGGATTGTGGCTGCGGCATGCGATTCGTTCGGTATAGCATACAGGATGCCCGATGCGGAATCGCCGCGCTGGGTTGCTGCCCGTCAGACCGACTCGGGTGTGGAACTCGACGGCGTGAAACTGCATCGTGGGGTTGTCCCTTCGGTAACGGGAATGGGGCTTATGGACGCTCTGTATCTGTTGGAGAGTGAAGGGTTGAAAGTGTCGGTAAACGGCAGAGGTACGGTTTATGAACAGATTCCTGCGGCAGGAACAGCTGTTGCTGCAGGAGGAAATGTGATTCTGAATTTACATTAATTATAGCGAGATGAGAATTGGTGATTTGATTAAAGATATAAAACAACTGCGGTGCGAGGGGTCGGTCGATACGCCTGTTACGGGTATCGGACAGGATTCGCGCAAGGTTGTGCCCGGAACGTTGTTTATTGCGGTACGGGGTACGGCTGCCGACGGACACCGCTTTATGGATGCGGCTGCCGAATCGGGTGCGGTTTGTATTGTGTGCGAGGAGTTGCCGGCCGTGTTGCGCGACGGCGTTACGTATGTTGTAACGGACGATACGCGCGAAGCATTGGGGCATATTGCTTCGGCATGGTACGGATACCCTTCGTCGGCTCTGACGCTGGTAGGTGTTACGGGTACGAACGGCAAGACTACCGTGGCTACTTTGTTGTACGAGATGTTCCGTTTGCAGGGGGAAAAGGTCGGGTTGTTATCGACCGTCTGCAATTATATCGACGACAAGCCGGTTGCGGCTACGCATACAACGCCCGACGCGATAACGCTTAATGCTCTGTTGGCCGATATGGTGAAGGCCGGTTGCTCTTATGCCTTTATGGAGGTGAGTTCTCATTCGGCTGACCAGAAAAGGATTGCGGGACTCGACTTCGACGGCGGTATCTTTACCAACCTTACCCGCGACCACATGGATTATCACAAGACTACCGAAGCGTATCTGAAAGCCAAAAAGAGTTTCTTCGATTCTCTCGGCCGCGACGCTTTTGCTCTTGTAAACAGCGACGACAAGAACGGCAGCGTCATGGTACAGAACTGCAAAGGGGAGGTACATACGTATTCGCTCTCGTCGGTGGCCGATTTTAAAGGCAAGATTATTGAGAGCCGTCTCGACGGTACGCTGATTTCGGTAAACGGCCGCGAAGTGGAGACGCTTTTCGTGGGGCGTTTCAATGCTTACAACCTGTTGGCCGTTTATGGTGCTGCCGTACTGCTGGGTATGGCTCCCGATACGGCTCTGGTGCGCCTTTCGATGCTCGTCCCCGTTTCGGGACGCTTCCAGACGTTGCGTTCGTCCGGCGGTTTGACTGCCGTTATTGATTATGCGCATACTCCGGATGCTGTTACAAACGTGCTTAACTCTATTAAGGAGGTTATCGGCGGCAAAGGGCGCGTGATAACGGTTGTGGGTGCCGGCGGAAACCGCGATACGGGCAAACGCCCGATAATGGCGGCCGAGGCTGCGCGTCTTTCGGATATGGTGATTCTTACGTCGGACAATCCGCGTTTCGAGGATCCGGATGATATTATAGCACAGATGCGTGCGGGGCTCTCTCCGCAGATGTCGAAAAAGGTTCTTTCGGTTACCGACCGCCGCGAGGCTATCCGTACCGCCCTGAGGCTCGCCCAACCCGGCGACGTGGTTCTGGTGGCAGGCAAAGGGCACGAGGATTATCAGGAGATTAAGGGCGTAAAGCATCATTTTAACGACAGGGAGGTGGTTGAAGAGGCGTTTAATGAATTAACTTGTTGATTTTGTCATGTTGTATTATCTGTTTCAATATCTCGACGAGTTGAATGTTCCGGGTGCCGGCATGTTCAAATATGTTTCGTTCAGGGCCTCGTTCGCCCTTATGTTGTCGCTGTTTTTCGCCACTGTCATAGGACGCCGCATAATAAACAGGCTGCAACAGTTGCAGATAGGGGAGACTATCCGTGATTTGTCGCTCGAAGGCCAGCTCTCGAAAAAGGGGACTCCAACCATGGGCGGCATAATAATAATAATTTCCATTCTTGTTCCGTGTCTGCTGCTCGGCGTGCTGGATAATATATATATGATTCTCATGCTGGTTACTACCGTATGGCTGGGCGCGCTGGGGTTTGCCGACGATTATATAAAGGTGTTCAAGAAGGACAAGGAGGGGATGAAGGGGATTTTCAAGATTATAGGTCAGGTGGGGCTGGGGCTTATTGTAGGCCTTACTCTTTATTTATCGCCAGATGTGGTGATCCGCGAGAATGCTTCTCATATCCGACAACCTGAGGTTTCGGGGGTGGTAACGGCGGAGGCGCAGATGCGTCAGGTTTCGCCCGATTTGAAATCGACGAGGACAACCATCCCGTTTGTCAAGAACAATAACTTCGACTATGCCCGGCTTGTTCCGTTCTCGGGAGAGAAAGCGCAGACGGCTGCATGGATTTTGTTTATCTTCGTTACGATATTTGTCGTTACGGCCGTGTCGAATTGCGCCAACCTTACCGACGGTCTGGACGGCCTCGCCACGGGTACGTCGGCCATAATAGGTATTACGCTGGGTGTTTTCGCATATCTTTCGGGGCATGTTATTTATGCTTCGTATCTCGACATAATGTATATCCCGGGCTCGCAGGAACTTGTGGTGTTCGTCAGCGCGTTTGCCGGAGCGCTTATAGGGTTCTTGTGGTATAACGCTTATCCTGCGCAGGTTTTCATGGGGGATACGGGAAGCCTTACGCTGGGCGGCATCATAGCCGTACTGGCAATAGTGCTGCATAAGGAGCTGCTGCTCCCGTTGCTGTGCGGCCTGTTTTTGCTTGAGGGGCTTTCGGTTATATTGCAGAAATCGTATTTTAAATATACTAAATGGAGATATGGCGAGGGGAGCAGGATTTTTAAGATGGCTCCGCTGCATCATCATTTTCAGAAACCGGGGGACGGCTCGATAAAGGCTCTGTTGCAGTTTCCCAAAATGCCTGTGCCGGAATCGAAGATTGTGGTGCGCTTCTGGATTATCAGTGTGTTTCTTGCCGTATTGACGATTGTTACTTTGAAGATTAGATAATGGAAAGAATTGTCGTATTGGGTGCGGGCGAGAGCGGCGCAGGTGCTGCGGTGCTCGCAAAAGTTAAAGGTTTCGACGTTTTTGTTTCGGATACTTCCGCCGTTAAGGAGAAGTACAGCTCGCTGTTGAACGAGTATGGTATTGAATGGGAAGAGGGGGGACATACGTTCGAGAAGATTTTGAATGCTTCGGAAGTAATAAAGAGTCCGGGTATTCCCGATTCGGCTCCGGTAATCAAGGCGGTAAAGGAGAAGGGGATTCCGGTAATTTCGGAGATTGAATTTGCCGGCCGCTATACGAATGCCAAAATGATATGTATAACCGGCAGCAACGGTAAGACTACCACTACGTTGCTGACGTATCACATATTGAAGAGTTCGGGTTTGAAGGTGGGGCTTGCAGGTAATGTGGGACGGAGTTTCGCGTTGCAGGTGGCTACCGAGAATTTCGATTATTATGTTATAGAGCTGAGCAGTTTCCAGCTCGACAACATGTACGACTTCAAGGCGAATATCGCGGTGCTGTTGAATATCACTCCCGACCACCTCGACCGTTACGGGTACGACATGCAGAATTATATAAATGCCAAGTTCCGCATAACCCGCAATCAGACTGAGGAGGATGCGTTCATCTACAGGAACGACGACCCGATTATCGCACGCGAGGTGGCCAAGCGCGACTTGAAGGCGCGCCTCTTCCCGTTTGCCGAGAGTAAGGAGGATGGGGTGCGTGCTTATAAGGACGGGCATAAGATAGTGATTGACTGCGGTCCTGACAACTCGATTGAACTTCTCGACAGCGACATGGCTCTGCCGGGAAGACATAACCTTTACAATTCCATGGCGGCATCCATATCGGCCAAGGTTCTGGATATAAAGAAGGACGATATTCGCGAGGCTTTGAGCGGATTTAAAGGTGTGGAGCACCGTATAGAGAATGCCGGAAGGGTTCACGGCGTGGAGTTTATAAACGATTCGAAGGCTACCAACGTAAACTCGTGCTGGTATGCGTTGGAGAGCATGAAGTCTCCCGTTGTGCTTATCCTCGGGGGTAAGGACAAGGGGAATGATTATACCGAGATTGAGGAGCTTGTAAGGGGTAAGGTCAAAGGGATTGTCTGCCTCGGCGTGGACAATTCGAAGCTGCATTCGTTTTTCGACGGTATGGGTAAACCGATGGCTGATGCCGGAAGTATGAAGGAGGCTGTCGGGAAGGCTTACGCAATGGCTTCGCCGGGCGATGTGGTATTGTTGTCGCCGTGTTGCGCCAGCTTCGACCTGTTTAAAAGTTACGAGGACCGCGGGCGTCAGTTCAAGGCTTGTGTAAAGGAGTTGTGATTTTGTTTTGACAATGGAGGCCAAGAAGAGCATATTGAAAGGTGATAAATACTTGTGGGGTACATATTTTGCACTCTGCTTCGTTTCGGTTATCTCGATGTACAGCGCCAGCGGGACGCTTTCGTACGGAAGCGGCGATACGTTCGACCCTGTTTTGCGTCATGCCCTGTTTTTGGCTGTCGGTACTCTGCTGGTATATGCCATTCATTGTGTCCATTACAAGTGGTTCAGGCTGGTGGGATTCCCGCTGCTGGTGGTAGCCTGCGTCATGCTTATATATGCCCTGTTTTTCGGCGAGAGGATTAATGCGGCTGCACGCTGGATTTCGGTTTTCGGCATCAGGTTGCAGCCTTCGGAACTTGCCAAGATGGGTGTGGTTATAACAATATCGTATTTTCTTGCCAAAGGGCAGTGCGAAAGCGGTGTTGATGCCAAGGCTTTTAAGAAGACGCTTTTGGCGATTTTAGTTCCGTGCCTGCTGATTTTTACAGAGAACCTTTCCACTACGCTGCTGATAGGGACTATGGCGTTTTGCATGATGTTGATTGCCGGAGTGTCGCTTAAAAAACTCGGCTTGCTGCTGGTTCTGGTGCTGGCTTTCGTGTCGGGCGTGCTGTTTGCTGCGAATAAACTCGATACGAAGAGTGCCGATGAACAGAAACGAAACCTTTTTACCAAGGTGGTGCATCGAGCGAATACGTGGAACGATCGTCTGGAGTTTTTTTCGGACAAGGAGACGATGCCTGAATATTTCAAGGCTACGGTTGATGACAACTACCAGTCTCATCATGCCTGCATGGCTATTGCTAACAGCCACGGGATAGGGGTCGGCCCGGGTAACAGCCGCGAACGGGATTTCCTGCCTCAGGCTTATTCCGACTTCATATATGCCATTATTATAGAGGAGTTCGGGATTTTGGGGGGATTGCTGGTTATGTTCCTTTATCTGTCAATCCTTTTCAGGGCTTTGAGAAATGCCAAAAAGTGCACTCATGCTTTTCCGGCCTTTTTGATATTGGGTATTGCCATGCTTATAGTCTTTCAGGCTATTATAAACATGGCGGTTGCCACGAGTCTTATCCCTGTTACGGGGCAGCCGCTGCCGTTGATAAGCCGTGGCGGTACTTCGGTGGTGATAACCTGCTGCTATTTCGGCATGATGTTGAGCATAAGCCGTTATGCTACCGTGGAGGAGGGGAATGGCGAGTTGAATGACGAGAATGTTGTAAAGAGTGTGGAGGGTCCGATTCCGGAGGATATTTCGGCTCCGAATCCGAACCTGACCGATTAATATTTATATATGGAACGTAAACTTAAAGTGCTTATAAGCGGCGGCGGTACGGGAGGCCATATCTTTCCGGCTCTTTCTATTGCCGGCGAGATAAAGCGTAAATTGCCCGATACCGAGATTCTTTTCGTCGGTGCCGAGGGGCGTATGGAAATGGAAAGAGTGCCGGCGGCCGGTTTTAAAATTGTGGGTCTGCCGGTTTGCGGGTTTGTCAGGAAAAATCTGCTCAAGAATTTTTCCGTATTGGCACACCTTATGAAGAGTCTGGCAATGGCATCGCGTATAGTAAAGGAGTTCAAACCCGATGTCGCCGTCGGTGTGGGCGGGTATGCCAGCGGCCCTACTTTGTGGAGCGCGGCGAAAAGGGGTGTGCCTACCCTTATTCAGGAACAGAACTCGTATGCGGGGGTTACCAACAAGCTGCTCGGCTCGCGTGTCGATGCCGTTTGTGTGGCTTACGAGGGTATGGAGCGGTTTTTCCCCGAGGAGAAGATTACGGTTACCGGTAATCCCGTCAGAAGGGAGCTGCTCAATGTGGATGTGTCGCGCGACGAAGCCGTGGAGTTTTTCGGACTCGACAAGAATAAACGTACTATTCTCGTGGTTGGCGGCAGTCTCGGCGCGAGAACCATAAACGACAGCGTTATTGCCGTGCTGGGAAATCTGCCCGACGGTGTTCAGTTGATATGGCAGTCGGGCAAGTTTTACGACGACGAGGTAAAGGAGGCTATTGCGGGAGCCGGTGGCGGCGGAGTTTTCCAAAGTGCGTTCATACAGCGGATGGATATGGCTTATAAGGCTGCCGATTTGGTTATTTCGCGTGCCGGTGCGGGTTCTATATCGGAACTTGCCCTGCTCGGGAAACCCTCTGTTCTTGTTCCGTCGCCCAATGTGGCGGAGGATCACCAGACTAAAAACGCTCTTGCTCTCTCTTCGCGGGGGGCTGCGTTGCTTGTGAAGGATGCCGATGCCCGCAAGAACCTCATGGATACGGCGTTTTCGCTTGTGAAGGATGCCGAGACTCTGGCGGAGATTGGCGAGAAGGTGTCGAAAATGGCATTCCGCGATTCGGCTTCGACTATTGCCGATATGGTTATTGAACTTGCCCGCCGCGGCGATAAAAAGAGTTAAGGTATGGAGAGATTCGATTCGATCTATTTTTTGGGTATAGGGGGGATTGGCATGAGTGCTCTGGCGCGTTATTTCCTGTTTAAGGGGTATCGCGTGGCGGGGTATGACAGGACGGCTTCGCATATTACCGACGCGCTTTCTGCCGAGGGTGCGGAAATTTGTTTCGACGAGTCGCCCGCGCTGATTCCCGACTATTGCAAGTCGCCCGAAAATACGCTCGTGGTTTATACTCCTGCTGTTCCCGAGAGTCATGCGGGGTTTTCGTTTTTCAGGGAGAACGGGTTCGAGATTGTAAAACGGGCGAAACTGCTCGGCATGATAACCCGTAACAGCCGCGCGTTGTGCGTGGCGGGTACGCACGGGAAGACTACCACGTCGAGCATGCTGGCGCATATACTGGATTCTGCTCCCGACGGTTGTAATGCCTTTTTGGGTGGGATTCTGAAAAACTGCAACAGCAATCTGATGTTGTCGGACCGATGTGATTTGACTGTTATCGAGGCCGACGAGTACGACCGTTCGTTTTTGCAGCTTTCGCCGTATATGGCTGTTATAACGGCTGCCGACCCCGACCATCTGGATATTTACGGTACGGAGGAGGAGTATTTGAAGGGGTTTGCCGATTTTACGTCGCTTATCCGCCCCGGCGGGGTGCTGCTTATGCGCAGCGGCGTTAAGGTGAAACCTCGTTGTGCCGAAGGGGTAAGGGTCTTTTCGTTCGGCGATGCGGGTTCGGATTTTTATGCCGAAAACATACGTGTTGGGAACGGACGGATTTTGTTCGACTTTGTTGCTCCCGACCGTGTTATCAGCGATGTGGAACTGGGTGTTCCGGTTAGGATTAATGTTTATAATGCCGTGGCGGCCATGGCTGTTGCGTTGCTTAACGGCGTGGATGATGCGGTTATTCGCGACGGTGTGGCTTCATTCCGCGGTGTGGAGAGGCGTTTCGATTTCTGGATTAAGAGCGACCGTGTTGTCCTGCTCGATGATTATGCTCATCACCCCGACGAGGTGAGGGCTTCGTTGCAGTCGGTACGCGAACTCTATCCCGACAAGCATATTACCGTTATATTTTATCCGCACCTTTATTCGCGTACGCGCGATTTCGCCCCGCAGTTCGCCGAGGCGTTGTCGCTTGCCGACAGGGTTATTCTGCTTCCGATATATCCGGCGAGAGAAGCTCCGATAGAGGGGGTGTCGTCGAAGATTATACAGGATGCTCTTACTTGCCCCGAAAGCGAAATTTGTCCCAAGGAGAGGTTGCTCGAAAGGATTCACGACGGCAGCTTTGAGGTGCTTATGACAATGGGGGCGGGGGATGTCGATCGTTTTCTGCCTTCTATTAAAAAGATTCTGCTTGATAAATGAAGAGGTTCTTCCGCATATTTTTCCTGTCGCTGATGCCGGCTTATCTGATAGCGGCGTTGGTGTATTGCGATATTGCGTTTGCCCGAGAGGTGTGTACCGACGTGGAGGTTGCGGTTCTCGACAGCGCTTCGGTGTCGTTTCTCGCTCCGGCGGATATTCTGGAGATTGTGAATTCGTCGGGCTTGTCTCCTGTTGGCAAGAAAAGGGTCGATTTCGATGCCGATTCCGTTGAAAAACAGATAAAGGGGAATCCTGTTGTTGAGACTGCCGAGTGTTATGTTACTGCATCGGGCAAGGTGCGGATTGATGTTACGCAGCGTGTACCGCTGTTGAGGGTCATTTCCCCTACCGGCTCGTATTATGTCGATACCAACGCCCGTATCATGCCGTTGTCGAAATGGGTTACGGCATATCTCCCCGTGGCTACCGGCCATATATCGAGGGAGTATGCGTGCAACGAACTTTTCCGGCTTGCCGGTTTCCTCGATTCGGACAACAAGTGGGGCGTGCAGATAGCGCAGATTTATGTTACTGCTTCGCAGGATATTGAGTTGATTCCCAGAATAGGTAGGCAGTTGATTGTTTTTGGAAAAATAAGTAACTTTGAGCGGAAATTCAAGTTATTGGACGAGTTGTATTCTCAGGCGTTTTCTAAAACGGGGTGGGATACTTACGGAAAGATTGACCTTACTTACGATGGTCGTATTATTTGTACCAGAAGAGTAAACGATAAAAATGGAAACTGAAAAGATGATTGTCGCCATCGACCTCGGCTCGTCGAGCATAGTCGGTGTAGTGGGGATGAGAGAGGGCGACAGAATAAAGATAACCGCCGTGGAGAGAGTCCCTTCGGAAGGGGCTGTCCGCCGCGGCTGCGTGGTTAATGTGGATGAGGTTGCATCGAGAGTGAGAAAACTTGTTACGATGCTCGAAAACAAGTTGTCGGCAAAAATAGAAAAGACATACGTCGCAATTGCCGGACAGTCGGTGCGGAGCATCCGCCATACGGCTTCGAGACACCTCCCCGAGGGTACTGTGATAACGGAGAACTTGTTGGCCGACCTTTACAACGAGGGGCGCAACTTCTCGATTGCCAATGCCGATATTGTCGATATCGTTCCGAACGAAATAGTGGTGAACGATTTTCTTGTAGATAATCCGGTGGGGATGACGGCCACGAAGATTCAGATAGAGATGCAGCTCGCCGTTGCCCGCCAGTCGATAACGAAAAACCTGCGGGCGGTGTTTGCAAAGTTGAACCTCCCGATTGCAGGGTTCATACTCGGCGTTAAGGCCGATGCCGAGGCTCTCCTCTCGAAAGAGGACAAGGAGAACGGCTGCGTGCTGGTGAACTTCGGCGGCGGTACTACAACCGTGTCGGTTTACTGCGGGGGCTTTTTGAAATATTTTGTTACTATACCGCTGGGCGGCAAGAGTATAACGATGGATATAATCTCTTTGGGTTTTGTAGATGTGGAGGCCGAGAGATTCAAGATAACCCTCGGCAGCGCGCTGCTTAGCAACGCCGAACAACTGAAGGGGATTACTCTCGAAGGGAAAGGGAAAAACTCTATTAAGCCTAAAGACCTCAACAAGGCTACGGTTGTAAGGATTGAGGAGATTGTCGCCAATGTGGTGAACCAGATTAAGGAATCGGGGTACAGGACGGCGGTGAACGGCGGAATAGTAATTTCGGGTAACGCTTCGCAACTTAAGGACTTGCCGGAACTTCTGCATAAGGAGAGCGGTATGGAGGTGCGTTGCGGAAATGTTTCGTCGTCGGTGTCTGCCGACAAGGATACGGATGTAAATCTGTTTGCATATTCGCAGGCCGTCGGAATGCTGATGCTCGGCGATGCCGTATGCCTCAGCCGCGAACGGGAGAGCGTAAAATCGTCTTCGCGCTTCTGGCTGTTCGGCGGCGATGACAAGAAACAGTCCGAACAGAAAAAGCCGAAACCTCAGCAACAGCCCAAACAGGAAAAGGTTGAGAAAACGAAACCTGTAAAGAAAAAACAGGAGAAAGAGAAGCAGTCGGGAGGAATCTTCGACAAGATAAGGAATCAGATTGTCGATATTATCGGCGAGGATGATAACGAGACTATGAAATAGTAGTGTGAACTTAATTTTCCGATACAGTATATATGAGCGATAATGAGTTAAAAGGTCCGGATCCGTTTTATGACAAGGATACCCCCAAGGGGCCTATCATAAAGGTTATCGGTGTCGGCGGAGGTGGCGGCAATGCTGTTACCCACATGTTCAGGACAGGTATAAAGAACGTCTCTTTTGTCCTTTGCAATACCGACCGTCAGGCCATGCTCCGTTCTGAAATAGCGGATAAGGTGCAGATAGGTCCCGGTCTCGGAGCGGGCGGCCGCCCTGAAGAGGGAAAGCGTATAGCGGAGGAGAATCTCGACAAGCTGAATGCGTTGTTCGAGGATGATACGCAGATGGTATTCGTTACGGCCGGTATGGGTGGAGGTACTGGTACCGGTGCAGCTCCGGTGGTGGCGCGCGTGGCACGCGAGCACGACCTGCTTACGATAGGTATAGTTACGATACCGTTCCTGTTCGAAAAGAAGAGCAAGATTATGCAGGCATGGAAAGGGGTAGAGGAGATGCGCAAGAACGTCGATGCGCTGTTGATTATCAACAATGAGCGTTTGAGCGAGATATATCCCGATTTGAATTTCGTGAATGCTTTTGAAAAGGCCGACGATACTCTTACCAATGCTGCCCGCAGCGTGGCCGAACTGATAACGGAGGAGGGAAAAATAAATCTCGACTTCGCCGATGTCCGCAATACTCTCAAAAACGGCGGCGTGGCTATTATGAGTACCGGCTATGGCGAAGGGGAAAAACGTATCCTGAAGGCTTTCGAAAATGCGCTTCAGTCGCCGCTGCTCAAGGAAGGCGACGTGAACAATGCCAAACGTATTCTCTTTAACATATACCTCTCCACCGAAGGGGATAATCCCGTTTCGATGGCCGAGACGAGGGAGATAAATACTTTTATGGAACGTTTCGGCAACGATGTAGAGGTAATATGGGGGTGTACGGTGGACAATTCGCTCGGCGACAAGGTAAAGGTTACGTTGCTGGCTACCGGGTTCAATGTCGATTCGGAAATGCAGATTCCGATGGGACAGGAGGCTGCCTCGCGCGTACAGCCGGCACGGATGCACGAGCAGGACATTATATCGGAGGTCTATGGCAGCAATGCCGAGGACAGGATGTTTCTGGATAATGCCAGAGCTTCGTATGTGGTGTTTACCCTCGAGGAGATGGAGGATGATGCCTTTATCGACAAGGTGATGAGAACCCCCACATATAAGCGTCCCGCAAACTTCAAGCAGCAGTTGAGGGATATCGAGGGTAAGGAGAACAAGCAGTCCGACGGAAAGAAGAACGATTCGGGCAAAGGTAAAAAGGAGGACAAGGGGGGCGACGACGCCTCTGCAAAACAGATATTTTTTTAATTGAAAAGAGAGGAGCGTTTTTATGAGTATATTCGATTCTGTAAATAACGGCATAAAGGAGGCGATGTTGTCGAAAGACAAGGTGCGTCTCGAAGCGTTGCGCGCAATTAAAAAGGAGTTTATCGAAGCCAAGACGGCAAAGGGCGCGTCGGGAGAATTGACCGACGAGGCTGCCATGAAGATTTTGGCCAAGATGGTTAAGCAGCGTAAAGAGAGTGCGGAGATTTTCGTATCGAACAACCGCAGCGATTTGGCCGATGCCAATCTGGCGGAGGCTGCCATAATAGAGGAGTTCCTGCCTGCCCGGATGAGCGAGGCAGAACTGGAAGAGGCGTTGAAGGAGATTATCGCACGGCTCGGCGCAACATCGCCGCAACAGATGGGTATGGTTATGGGTGCTGCCACAAAGCAGCTTGCCGGACGTGCGGACGGTCGCGCAATATCGGACAAAGTAAAGGAATTGTTGTCGAAATAGAGGAGTTATATTGTTATGCTTACACTTGCAGCTATTAAGGAGAATCCTGAAGATATAGTACGTCGTCTCGCCCGCAAGCAGTTCGACGGAAAGGAGATGATTGACAAAATAATAGAGTTGGACAAGACGCGCCGTGCTTCGCAGGCCGAACTCGATTCGACGTTGGCACGCGTAAAGACGCTTTCGTCGCAGATTGGTATCCTGATAAAGAGCGGGGAGAAGAGCAAGGCCGATGAGGCCAAGGCTTCGGTAGCTTCGCTGAAGGAGAAGTGCGCATCGCTCGAAGAGTCGATGACGGGTGCGGAGAAGGAGATAACCGAACTGTTGCTGAATATCCCAAATACTCCGTGCGATTTGGTTCCCGACGGAACGTCGGCTGCCGACAATCTTGTGGTTAAGGAGGGGGGCTGTATGCCCGATTTGGGGGATGATGCCCTGCCGCATTGGGAACTTGCGAAGAAATATGACCTGATAGATTTCGAACTCGGCGTTAAGATTACCGGTGCGGGTTTCCCTGTTTACAAAGGCAAAGGGGCGAGACTGCAACGCGCCCTTATCGACTTTTTCCTCGATAATGCGCGCGAGGCGGGGTATCTTGAGATTCAGCCGCCGTATGTGGTAAATGCCGCTTCGGGTTACGGTACGGGTCAGTTGCCCGACAAGGAGGGGCAGATGTATCACTGCAACGAGGATGATTTTTATCTTATCCCTACGGCCGAGGTGCCTGTTACCAACTTGTACCGCGATGTTATTTTGCAGGAGGATGAGCTTCCGATAAAGAATACGGCTTATTCGGCATGTTTCCGTCGTGAGGCTGGGTCGTACGGCAAGGATGTGCGCGGACTGAACCGCCTGCATCAGTTCGACAAGGTGGAGATTGTCCGTATTGAAAAACCTGAAAATTCGTATGCCGCTCTCGATGAGATGATTGCTTATGTGCAGACTCTTGTGGAGAAACTCGAACTGCCGTGGCATATCTTGAGGTTGTGCGGCGGGGATATGAGCTTTACGTCGGCAATAACTTACGACTTCGAGGTCTTTTCGGCCGCCCAGAAAAGGTGGCTGGAGGTAAGTTCGGTTTCGAATTTCGAAAGTTATCAGGCAAATCGTCTGAAATGCCGTTATCGCGGTGCTGATAAAAAGACGCGCCTCGTCCATACGCTTAACGGCAGTGCGCTGGCTTTGCCGCGCATAGTGGCCGCTCTGCTGGAAAATAACCAGACTCCGCAGGGTATCCGCATCCCGAAGGCTCTTGTACCTTATACGGGGTTCGATATTATTGATTAGTTTGAAGGTGTTGCCGCGCTTTTTCGCCGGACGCTTGCCGGAGTTTTGCGGGTTTGCGTCATCCGCTGCGGAATGTGGTGCGGTGCACGGGATATGTATTTGCTGGCAGCGCAAGGGTGTTGATTCCTGCGCTGCCAGTTTTTATATGTTGCTGTTGCTGGCTATTTCCACTTCTTGCTTTTGAAGAAGAGGTAGGAGAGTGTCCCTACGGTTATTATTATTCCCCATGCTGCGAAATAGCCGTATTCCCATTCTGTTTCGGGCATGTTCTTGAAGTTCATTCCCCAGACGCCGACAAGGAACGTCAGCGGGATGAATATCGTGGAGACTATCGTGAGCCGCTTCATTATGTCGTTCATCCGCAGATTGTTGTTGGAGATGTACAGGTCGGTGAGCGACGATATGGTGTCGCGGCACTCTTCTATGAGCCGGGCTGCATTGAGCAAATGGTCGTTTACGTCGTTGAAGAAGGGACGGTTGTTTTTGCGAATCAGAGCGGGGTCGGAGCGGAGCAGCCGGGAGTACTGGTCTTTCATCGGTATTACGGCGCGCTTCAACTCGGTGTAGCGCATGCGCTGTTTTTGAAGTTCTGCTCCTGAACTTCTGTTGTCGGTGGCGGCTATCAACTGCTCTTGTATGTCGTCAAGCGCATCGCCTATCGTCATGGCGCAGGTTATGTAGTTCGATACTACTTCGTTTATCATTACCGAGAAGAGGTAGTCGGACGTGCGTTCGCGTATTTTCAGCGTGTTTTCTTTTATCCCTTTTGCCACGTCGTTGAAAAACATCGATTCTCCTTCGGTAAAACTTATTACGTAGTTGCTCCCTTGTACGAGTCGTATGGGCGAGGTACCTTTTGCCGTGAAGATGCTTGTTACGACAAGATTGAAATTGTCGTGTTCTTCTATTTTGGCGGGGTGCTCGACGTTGAGGATGTCTTGTATGGTAAGGAAGTCAATGCCGTAGTGCTCGCATACTTCTTTTATGGTGTCGGTGTTTTTGAAACCGTGTATCCTGAGCAGCAGCTTTTCGCTTTTGTCTATCCAGTTTGTCAGTTGTGCGAAGGTGTCGCATACTGCCTCGCGGTATTTCCCCGATTCGTATCCCGTTGCGTGGATGTGCGTGTCGGTGATGTTCGTCCCGTTGTAAAAGAGGCGTTCGGTGAGCAGGTTGTTTTTCATTTGTCGCATTGTTGTTTGCCGGAACGCCGTTCTTTGCGTGTGCGCGGAACTGCTTTCCGTTGTTGTACAAATTTATTAAATGTGCCGAAATTATTTTTGTTTCGGCTTACTATTTTCTGTTTTGTTTGTTGTTATTGTAATAGGTTTGTTTTTTTACATTTTTGTTTATGAAAAAGTTCGTATTGTATTTTATCCCCGTCGTGGTCTGTCTGTCGGTGGGGGTTACTTCTGGCGAGTTGCAGGGCGAGGCTTTAAGGGTGTGGTACCCGGGTTTGGTCAAATCGTCTCTTACTCCGCCTCCTGTTGTGTTTCCTGTCGCATGGAGTATCATTTATGTTCTTGTGGGTATTTCGTTGGGTTGTGTTTTGGAGTGTGTGAACAAGCGGATGGTGTTGATATGGGCGGCTCAGTTGTTCGTGAATTTTGCATGGAGCGTGTTGTTCTTTGTCCTGCGCAGTCCGGTGGCGGGGCTCGTCGATATTGTTATCCTCGATTTTCTCGTGGCTTGGTATCTGTATGTCGGCTTTCGCTCGTGCCGTAAGGCTGCATGGCTCTTTGTGCCGTATATGGCATGGCTGCTGTTCGCTACTTATCTGAACTGGGTGGTTGTGATTTGTAATTAATGCCGTGCTGTTTTGGGGAATGTGGTGGGGGTGAATGTCTGTTTCGGTTATGCTCCGACGCCGTGTGGGGATTGTATAATCGCAGGGTGTTGCGGAACGGGGTGCGCTTGTTCCGACAGGTGTTTTGCCGCGGATTGTGGAACGGACGGTGCTGCAAGGGGGGGCTCCTTTTGTCCTCTTCCCGTCGGGTATTTTTTAGAATAATAAAAATTTTGCTTCTTGAGATTTTTGATTTAGGATTTATTTTATTACTTTTATATTGTGAAATATGCATATATGTATTTTTATAAAATAAAGCCTATGAAAAGATTTACCTTTATGTTTTTTGCACTTGTGCTGGCTGCCGTGCCGATGAGCGCATGGGCGCAGGGTAGCGGCGATTATCCCGTGAACTTCGACGAGGATGCCACGACGGAGCGTACCGACCGTATTGTTTCTTCTATTTCGCTTACCGGCTCGGCCGACGGCGACCAGACTATTGATGTAAGTGTTTCTAATCCGCAGACAATCTACCGTCCTTTGCTCGACAAGATGTTTACTGCCAAGGCGGGGGAAACGGTAAGGGCTAAATTCGGGTTTGCGGCTCAATGGATGAACGGGTATGTTTATATCGACCGTGGTTGCGACGGGGTTTTTACCGCCGATTTGGAAGATGTGTGGAGAATACCGGAGGGGAGCGACCTGATGTCTTATGCTTATTTGGAAACTGTCGCTACCGGCGATAAGGGGGGATACAAGAGCGACGGTACTTGGGTGTATGACAGCGGTGCGGAGTATTTGCTGAATCCGCCGGCTTTTCAAATCCCGTCCGAACTGGCCAACGGCTTTTACCGCATGCGCTATAAACTCGACTGGGGCAGCGTCGATCCGGGTGGTCGCACTTCTACTTCTAATCATATTATTGACAATGCCGGGGTTATTGTGGACGTGTTGTTGAATATTCACGGCGACATGGTAAATATAGACTGTGGAGTGCAGCAAAACGGCACTGTCTCTAATGCCGACGGGTCGGCGCTGGACGGTACGGAGGCTGCATTCGGTGAATCGTTAAACGTGAAAATAGTCCCCGACGACGGTTTTGTCTGCGACTGTATTACCGTTACTTACGGTTATAATCTCGACGGCGACAGTCTTGTGCATAGCACCCCGCAGTATTTCAAGGTTTCGTACCCGGCATATCTGTTCGACAGTGAAGGTAATTTTTCTATCCCTGCCGATGTCATGGTGGGGGATGTGCGTATTGAAGGGGTTTTCGTGGAAGAGGGACAGATTCCTCAACCCGGCGTTGATTATGTCTCGAATTACGATGAGACCGACCGCATAACCCGTACCGACCGTTCTTTGGCGGGATTTACCGTTTCTGCCACTGCCGGAGGTTCTTCGACTGTTTCGATTGGCTCGGACAGGCAGGTTTACCATGATATGACGAGTAAGCAGGTTTCGGCCGTTCCGGGAGACAAGATTAACATTTCGGTAGATTATACGGGTCATGCCATGCATCATTATTTGTATATCGACCTTAATCAGGACGGTCAGTATGTGGCAAGTTTAAATGCCGACGGGTCGCCTACGGCAAACAGCGAACTTGTGGCTTATACTTATTACGACGGGAAGAACAGCCTCGGCGAGACTATAACGATTGCTCCAGGCGATGTGTCGATTACTTCGCTTCCTTCGTTTACTCTTAACAGCGCGTTGCCTGTGGGTGTTTATCGCGCCCGTTTCAAGACGGACTGGGACAATATCGATGCTGCAGGTAATCCGGGCCCTCAAAACATGCTGACCGATAACGGCGGATATATAGTCGATTTTTTACTGAATGTCCATACCGGTAACGAAACCATTGTTGTCAATACCGAACACGGCAGCGTAAATGGTGCGGGGAATACGGGTTTGCCGATTAAAACGCCGTTCTTCAGCGATCTGACGCTTGCTCCTGCTCCTGCCGGCGATGACTTCGTCTTTAAAGGGATGACGATAAAACACGGTCTTAATTTCGACGGCCCGCAGTATATACACGGCAACCGGCAGTGGGAGGTGATTACGGTAGATTCGGATGAAAACTATACACTTCCGGCTGACAAGGTGAACGGTAACATAATAATTACCGCGTTGTGGGAACCTGCCGAGTCGTCGGAGTGGCAACCGGTAATGATTGACGAGTTCAACACCGAGGACGGCTCGCAGCCCGATGACGGGGTGTGGGTGCGTTGCCCGCGCCAGACTTCGACTTGGAACCGTTGGTTGTCGGACAGCGAGGAGGTGATTTATATCGAGGACGGGAAATTGGTGGCTCGCGCCATTCCTAATCCCGACCAGACTACCGACCCTGTTCCGATGATAACGGGCGGAGTTCAGTCGGCCGGGAAGTTCGACTTTTGTTATGGTAAGGTAGAGGCGCGTATTCTCACTAATCCGCATACGGGTAATTTCCCCGCATTCTGGATGATGCCTTCCGACAATTCGAACGGGTGGCCGAACGACGGCGAGATAGATATTTGGGAACAGATAGACAACCAGAATACGGCTTATCATACGGTTCATTCCAACTGGACGTATAACCTCAATAATACGGGAAACCCCCAGTCGTCGTTCAACGAGACTGTCCAGATGGACCGCTACCATACTTATACTCTCGAGTGGGAAGAGGATATTTTGCGCTGGTATGTGGACGGCCGTCAGGTGGGCAGCTATGCAAAATCGACGAATGCCACTAATTTGAGTAAAGGACAGTGGCCTTTCGACAGTGCGTTTTACATTATTCTGAACCAGTCGGTGGGTAACGGTTCGTGGGCTGCAAACGCCGACGTTAGCCATACTTACGAAACTCTTTTCGACTGGGTGCGCGTTTATCAGAAAAAGGAACATATTTCGGGCGTGGAAAATGTTGCCGCCGATGCCGCTGCTGCAACAAAGGTATATGCAGCCGCCGGGCGTATAGTGGTTGAAAATGCCGAAGCCGGTGTGCCTGTAGCTGTTTATGCCACCAACGGAACACTTGTATATAACGGTGTTGCCGACGGTTACCGTATGGAGATTCCTGCCGCCCCCGGCCGTATCTATATCGTCAAGTGCGGTGCCGGCGTATTTAAGGCGGCTATGTAAAGGGCTTCGATGCCGTAGTAAACTGTTGTAA
This sequence comes from Candidatus Caccoplasma merdipullorum, assembly GCA_017694415.1. Lineage (GTDB taxonomy): Bacteria > Bacteroidota > Bacteroidia > Bacteroidales > G3-4614 > Caccoplasma_A > Caccoplasma_A merdipullorum. Next base: position 451 of record JADIMW010000005.1, on the reverse strand, counting down.
AAGGAGTGGCGGGGTGTTCCCCGCCGCTCCTTCTGTTTTTGTTGTCGTTTGTATTCGCCTTTCGCTACTTTGCCGCGAAGCGGCGAAGACAGGATTCGTCTCGGCAAAGCCAAACTTGAAAATTTTGTTTTCGTTTGTCTCTGCTCTCGCCTTTGGCTACTTTGCTGCGAGGCAGCGAAGATAGGATTCGGCTCGGCAAAGCCAACCATAAAACTTTGTTTTCGTTTGTCTCTGCTCTCGCCTTTCGCTACTTTGACTGCCGTCGAAGATAGGATGCGGCTCGGCAAAGCCAACCATAAAACTTTGTTTTCTGTTTGTCTCTGCTCTCGCCTTTGGCTACTTTGACTGTCGTCTAAGATAGGATTCGTCTCGGCATAAAAAAATCAAACAAGTTTGTTTTTTTCTGCTCTCGCCTTTGGCTACTTTGCTGCGAGGCAGCGAAGATAGGACT
>JADIMW010000051.1 GCA_017694415.1 Candidatus Caccoplasma merdipullorum | reverse complement strand
ATCTTAGACATTTTGTATATACTCTTTTATTATTGATTTCCGTATCTTTTTCAAAACAGAGTGCAAAGTAAGTGATTTTTATCGACTCGGCAAAATTTTTTACCGTCAAATTGTTACCGCCCTGTCATTTTTCATACAACAACCGTATTTTTATCAGTCTTTTTTGCCATTGCCGCTTTGTTCTGCATCGCTATATTTTTTGGCTTTTTCTGTTCTTTGCCGACCGCGTCCGCTTTACTTCTTCTGCATGAGCAACTCTATCATCATGGTTATTGCCGTGGAGGTAAAGCGTTCTATGTTTTTTTCTCTGTCGGACGGCGGAAATTTAATGGTTCGGGTTATCTCTTCGCCTTTTTTATATACTGATATGGAGACTGTTCCTACGGGCTTTTCGGGACTTCCTCCGCCCGGTCCTGCAACTCCCGAGGTTGCTATTGCGCAGTCGGTGGCGAATTTGCCTGCCGCGCCGCGCGCCATACTGCGCGCGACGGCATCGCTTACCGCTCCGTATGTTTGCAAATCTTGCACGGAGACTCCGAGTTCTGCGGTTTTTACGTTGTTGTCGTATGATACTATTCCTCCTTTATAATATTCTGAAGCTCCGGAGACTGCCACTATTCGCGCCGCTACATTACCGCCTGTACAACTCTCGGCCGTGGAGATTGTACAACCGTTTGTTTTCAACAGTTTTCCCAACGCTTCTCCGGGGGTCATGTCCTCTTCGGCAACGATATGTCCGCTCAACAGCTCTGACAGTTCCGAAGAATATCGCGTCATGAGCGCGGTCAATTCGGCTCTGTCGTTTCCGCGCGCCGTAAGCCGAAGCCTTATTATTCCCATATTTGGCAGATAGGCCAGCTTTAGCGATGAAGGCAGTGCGGTTTCGTAGTCGCTGAGGTATGTTGCCAGTCGCGATTCGGTAAAACCGGATATGAGTTTGGTGGTGTGTATTATATGCCCGCGCGTGGGGAACATTTCATCAATTATGGGGATTACGCTGTTCTCCATTATATTGCGCATCTCAAACGGGACGCCGGGCATGGAGACCAGTATTTTTTCTCCCCGTCGGAACAGCATGGCGGGTGCTGTTCCTATCGGATTTGGTATTATGGTGCATACGTCGGGCAACATAGCCTGCCGCCGCGTCAATTCGTTCATTTCTTTTCCCTGTCGGGCAAAAAGTGCGTCGTTCGAGGCTTGTGTCTGCTCGGAATAGACGAGTTTGCCGCCGAATATCTCACAGAGGGTTGTTTTGGTTATGTCGTCTTTTGTGGGGCCTAACCCGCCTGTCAGCAATACTACGGATACTCGGGAGAGGGATTCGTTTACTGCCGCCGTTATCTCCTCGGCTCTGTCGCGCACTTGTGTTACGCGTATGAGTTCTATCCCGTGGCGGTTGAGTTGTCGTGCTATATATCCGGAATTGGTGTCGGTTACTTGTCCTATCAGCAATTCATCTCCTATGGCAATTACTTCGGCATTCATTTTTTACTGCGTATGTTGGCTATTCGCTGCAATAGCGTTGGATGGGAATAATAAAATTTTACATATATCGGGTCGGGGGTAAGGTTGGAGAGCGATTTCACCGATAATTTCTTCAGTGCGGCAATAAGTGATTCCCCCATCCCGTTTTCGCCGGCGAAGGTATCGGCCTGATATTCGTTGCGTCGGGAAAATGTGTTTACAAGATAGCTTGTCAGCAGGTTTACCGGGGTAAACAACAGACCGAACGCTATTACGGAGAGTGCGAATGTAGGAGCATCGGCGCCTAATGATACGGCAACTTGCGTGTTTCCGAGTATTAATGACAGCAGATAAAACTGCAACAGGTTTACTGTCGCCGAAAGCATGAACCCCCAAAGCGTGTGTTTTTTACGGTAATGCCCCATTTCGTGCGCCAATACGGAGAGAAGTTCGTCGCCGGTAAATTCATTGACGAGGGTATCGTACAATACTATCCTTTTCTTGAATCCCAATCCCGAGAAATAGGCATTGGCTTTTGTTGTTCTTTTGGAACCGTCTATTACATATATTCCTGTCAGCGGGAAGTTTATTTTTTTTGAAAACGCCTCTATCTTGTCGCGTAATTCTCCTTCGGGCAGCGGTGTCTGCCTGTTGAACAGGGGGACTATTATGTTTGAATAGAACATCGTCATTATCAACGAGAAGGCTGTTATTACCAGAAATGCAGCCCACCAGAAGTTTTGCCCGAGCAAACCATAGAGATATATTATCAGCGCCAGTATTATTCCTCCGAAAACGAATGCAAGCAGCAGTTCTTTCAGTTTGTCGAACAGGAATGTGCGGGGTGTCGTGCGGTTGAACCCGAACTTTTCTTCTATTACGAACGTGTAGTATATGTCGAAGGGGAGGGTCAATAGTTCGTATGCGACAAAAAGTACGGCGAAATAGACAAGATTTGCGATTGTTCCGTTGGGAAAGAGAGAGAAACAGGCGTCCGACAACTTTCCGAAACCGCCCTCCGTGATCATCAGTATTATTATTGCGGTTTCGAATGTGGTGGAATAGAAGGAGAATCGGTTTTTTGTCTTGAAATAGTTTTGCTGCGTGGCATATTTCGCGGAATCGTAAAGGTCGCCGAGCGACGCAGGCAGAACTGGCGATGCGGCTTTTCTGTTGCGGTAATCGAGCCACTGCGATATTGCATATTCGCCTGCTACGAAAATTATTATTATGTAGTATATTATTTCACTCGTCATATTATTACACTAATTGATTTTCGACACGCGAGAAGGAGGGGGCGTTTATGTCGCAATATTCGCCGTTTTGATATTTGAAATATCCGGTTATCGCAACCATGGCCGCGTTGTCGGTTGTAAAGGAGAACTCGGGTATGTAAACTTTCCAGCCGTAACGGGCGGAATGGTCGAGGAAGGCTTGCCGGACGGCTGAATTTGCGGAGACTCCGCCTGCTACTGCAACCCGGTTTATTCCGCTGTCCTTTACGGCTTTTCTCAATTTGTTCATCAGGATATCGACTATGGCGGCCTGCAATGATGCCGCAAGATGCGCCTTGTTCTTGTTCACGAAGTCGGGATCGACGGCCAATTCATCGCGAAGCAGATAGAGAAACGAGGTTTTCAGTCCGCTGAAACTGTAATCGTATCCGCCTATGTGCGGACGGCTTAATGAAAAGAGGGTTGCATCGCCTTCTTTTGCCAGCCTGTCTATGACCGGCCCTCCGGGATACCCCAACCCCATAACTTTTGCGCATTTGTCGAATGCTTCGCCTGCGGCATCGTCTATCGTCTGTCCTATAACCTGCATCTTGTCGTATGAATCGACTTTTATTATCTGGGAGTTTCCGCCTGATACGAGAAGGCAGATAAACGGAAACTGCGGTGCGGTATCTTGTTCGGGACTCTTTTTTATGAAATGCGCCAACACGTGTGCCTGCAAATGGTTTACATCCAGCAACGGGACTCCGAGTGATAGCGACAGGCCTTTGGCGAAAGAGTTACCTACAAGTAACGACCCCATTAATCCAGGACCTCTTGTAAATGCTATTGCCGATATGTCGGCTTTGGTTGTTCCGGCTCTTTTTATGGCTTCGGAGACTACGGGAACTATATTCTGCTGGTGTGCCCGCGACGCAAGTTCGGGAACTACGCCTCCGTATGCTTCGTGAACTGCCTGACTTGCTATTACGTTGGAACATAATACTCCGTCTTTTATTATCGCTGCCGACGTATCATCGCATGACGACTCTATTCCTAATATGACGACACTCATTTTCTATCTATGTTGGTTCTGTTTTTTTTACGTTGTTTATTTATGGACAAAAGTAGTCAATTTTAAAGAACCGAATACGCTATTTGTCGGGCAAATATCATAAATTTGTGGTTTAATAGGTATGCTGCGCGTTTCACGTATATTAAAGGGGTTGTTTATCGGCATACTTGTATCTCTGGCTGTATTGTACGGAGTTTCGTATGTAATATTCAGCATTCCGTCTGTTCAGAAAGGGATAGCCGATATGGCGGAGAAGAATCTTTCTTCTTTGCTTGATACCGACGTGTCTGTCGAGGAAGTTCGTTTTTACCCCATGAACAGGGTGATAATAAGGGGAATCAATGTTCTCGACAGGGAAGGCAAGACGCTTTTGTATGCCGAGAATGCCGGGGTATCGCTCTCTTTATGGGAACTGTTTTCCAAAAAGATTGTCATAAACACGATAAATATCAATTCGTTCGATATTGCCATAGTAAAGTACGGCAATAATAAGACTGATACGAATATTCAGTTTTTGATAGATAAATTCAAAGGGAACGGTAAAAAGGAGAGCCCTCACCTCAGAATCGGCACGCTGCTGCTTAAAAACGGGAATTTGAGTTATGACAATATTCTCGAACCGTATAAGGAGACGGGGCGTTTCGACAGGAACCATATCGAAATAAAAGATTTTTTGATTAACGCTTCGCTTAAAGCCGTCAATAAGGATTCGGTAAATATAAATCTGCGTGCTCTGAGATTTACCGAAAAATCGGGATTCTCCGTTAAGAGTCTTGCTTTTAAACTTATAGGTAACAAGGATGATATTAGGCTCGGCAATTTTGCATTGAGGACTGAAAACAGTTTTGTCCAGATAAAGAACAGCGTCATGTTCTCGAACGAAATTATCGACGAAGACAATTTTGCGGAAAATACGGAAATCATATTCGATATTGAGGACGGCATCGTCGTATTGTCGGATTTTGCACCGTTCTTTCCTGCATTGAAAGGGATTGAGACTCCTGCTGTTTTCAGTTGCTCGATTAACGGCCCGATTAACCACCTGAACATGGAAAAACTCTCCTTCAGCTACGGGAACGGCATTATTTCGGCAACGGGCAGGGCAAATCTCGATAATGTCCTGCCGAATCCTTCGGAGGCCTTTATTTTCGGAAAACTTGGGATGTTCGAGGCTACTCCTGTCGGAGTTGTGAGACTTGCGAAAGACTTGTCGGTAAAAAAAATCAATAACGACATAATAAACAATATCGGGAATATACGTTTTTCGGGAGAGATATCGGGTTTTATTTCGAAGCTGGTAATGTTCGGAAAACTTACATCTGATATCGGAAGTGTAAATGCGGACATGTTGCTTGCCCGCGATAACGGCATCAATTACAGGGGGGGTATCAAAAGCGACAGTCTTAACATTGCAAAACTTCTTCCGGGGAAAAGGTTGGGGAATGTGGGATTTAACCTTATTCTAAACGGAGCAAGCGACAATTATGCGAACAAGGGCAAGGTAAGCGGATGTTTCCGGCATCTTCAATACTGCGATTATGAATATGACGATATAATTATCGACGGCCGTTTTTACAACAAGTCGTTCAACGGCGAGATTTCGCTCAACGATTCGAATGCGGTGTTTTCCTTAAATGGGAAAATGGATTTTTCACGAAGGAGAAAGGTTTTCGGGATTAGGTTGAAAGGGGAAAATATTCATGTGAATGCTCTTAACTTAACCGATAAATATGCGGGTTCGACTCTCAACTTCGATATTGACGCCGATTTTATGGGAGAGAGGATTGATGATGCCGACGGCGCGATAAACATAAACAGTTTTTCGTTTGAAAACAACGGTCTTGTATTCAGGTGCGATACGGCTTCGATAAAGGCTCAAAATTCGGTTTATCCGCAGTCCATAACTGTAAGTTCTAATATTATCAGAGGGAAAGTGGCGGGGAAGTATCTTTTCAGTTCGCTGAAAGGGAGCTTTATGGAAATGCTCACCGATGCCGCTCCTGCTCTGACGATAAATGACGACGACGATAATAAAAAAAGAAAAGCGAAGAGGGTATATGATAATAATTTCAGTTTCGGATTCGATATTCCAAATACCATGCTCCTTTCGCACGTGTTCGAACTGCCGTTCACGTTAAAGAAACAGGCTATCATAGACGGTTATTACTGCGACTCGACGAAACGTTTCAGCCTTATATGCGGCATTCCGGATATTGCGTTCGGGAAATTAATGCTTAAGGAGACTGATATTAGAATGGAAAAATTCGACAAAGCTATTTTTACCGAATTTCTTTCTACTCATACGACTTCGAAGGGGGTGGAGACTTCTTGGATGATAAACAGCTCGACATCGAACGACAATACTCTACTTGATATTGAATGGAGCAATGCCAATCCGAATGTTTTCAGCGGCACATTCAGCACTACTACGCACTTTATCGACAGCGAAGACGGGAAACTTCTCGATATTGCAATAAATCCGAGCGACTTCGTAGTAAACGACAGCGTATGGAATATTGCTCCTGCAACGCTTTTCGTGAACGGTAAGGACGTTTCGTTCCATGATGTTGAAATCGGCAGGAGCAATCAGTATTTGAGAATAAACGGAGATTTTAGCGAAGAACCTGAAAAGGTATTGGAAATAAGCCTGAAGGATATTGACTTGTCGTATATTTTCAACGTCCTCGACAGAAAGAATATTGTATTCGGGGGTGAAGCTACGGGAAATATAGTAATTAACAAAGTAAAGGAAAGGATTCCCGAGATGTACACCGACAACTTTAAAGTCAAGGATTTTTCATACAATTATTGCCGGTTCGGGGATTTGGATCTGAAAAGCAAATGGGAAGAGGAGAATGGTGCCATATTGCTTGACGGGACGGTTATAAATCCGGGTATTCGCGATACGAAAGTATTGGGGCGCGTTTTTCTCAAGCAGGACTCGCTGCATTTTGCTTTTGACGCCAATAAGCTGAGCCTTAAATTCTTAAGACCTTTTACTCAGAATATCTTGTCGAATGTCGATGGTTCGGCAACAGGGAATATCACATTGTCGGGAAAGTTCAAGACCTTGAATGTGGTCGGAAGTGCATATGTTCAGGATTTTAATTTCGGGATTGATTATCTGAATACTGCTTTTTCGATTACGGACAGCGTTTTTCTCGATGAAAACGGGGTATATACCGACAACGCATTGATATCTGACCCGGAGGGGCATACAGGCAGGGTATCTATGAAACTCAATCATAAGAATTTCAAAGACTTTACATACAATATCGATTTGTCGAGACTGAACAACTTTCTGGTTTTCAACGTCACGGAAAAGTTGAATCCGTCATACTACGGTAAAGTATATGCGTCGGGAGCGGGGAATATAAGGGGCGATACTCGTTATACCAATATCGACGTTAATATGCGGACGAATGAAAACTCGAAATTTACCTACGCGCTTTTGGATGAAGTCGCCGCAGGTGAATACGCCTTTATTACTTATGTGGACAGGGACAAGATTGTTGCCGATACAATAACGGGCAGTATTGATGAACCGATGCTGCAACTTCCAGTTGCGCCTCAAAGCAAGCATGTAATGAGACTGAATCTGCAAATAGACGCTACACCGGCAGCAACCGTACAGTTGGTTATCGATACTAATACTAATGACAGGATAACGGTAAACGGCGAGGGGGCGATAAGGATTGAGTACAACACCAACGAGGATATGAAGATGTACGGCAGATATACCGTGGAGAAAGGCGGGTATAATCTGAATCTTCAGGATTTAATATCGAAGGAATTTACGGTGAATCCGGGCAGCAGCATTACTTTCAGAGGCGACCCTATGAATGCCGAACTGGATATCAGCGCGTATTATGCGCTTCAGGCCAACTTGCTGGACCTCGACGAGAGTTTTGCTCAAGAGAGGGATTTGAACAGGACTACGGTTCCTGTACAGACAACGATGCAACTTACAGGAGACTTGCGCCGTCCGGAATTTCAGTTCGACCTTAATTTTCCTTCGCTTACGCAGGATATTTACCGCCGTGTAAAGAATATCATCAGCACGGACGACATGATGAACAGGCAGGTTCTTTATCTGCTTGCGCTTAACAAATTCTACACGCCGGAATATATGAACGTGGGGCAGACGCACAGTAACGAGCTTGCTTCGGTAGCTTCGTCGGCATTGTCATCGCAGCTAAACAATATTCTGGGTCAGATTAGCGACAAATTCAACATAGGTACAAATTTCAGAAGCGAGAAGGGGGATTTTACCGATTTGGAGTTTGACGTGATTCTTTCTTCGCAACTGCTAAATAACCGACTTATTTTCAACGGCAACCTCGGGTATAGGGATAAATCGGTAAACAGCAACAGTTTTATCGGTGATTTCGACCTCGAATATCTTATAAATAAAGCGGGGACTTTCCGCCTTAAGGCTTATAATCATTATAACGACAAGAACTATTATATAAAATCGGCTCTGACGACACAGGGCGTGGGTATAATGTTCAAAAAGGATTTTTCGAAGGCTAAGGAGATTTTCCAAAGGAGTGTCCCGAAAAGGGAGAGAAAAGCCAAAAAGGCTGCGGAGAAATAGGCACGGGGTTTTTAACAGCCTCGACTGTCGCAGTCTTGTGCAGGGTTTTGTATTGTTGTTACTCGTTGTCTGTATCGGAAACGGTTTTTATTGTGTTTATGACGCCTCACGCCTGCGCATGTTTTGGTAGGGTTACTTAGTCTCTTGCGGGATATTCCGCGTTCTGATTATATGGAAAAAGACATGCCGCCGCCGTTTTTATTCGGGCTGCATGTCTTTTTCCGTTTTGGGAATGTTTCCGTTTTGATTACTTGTTCGATATGGGTTTTACTATATTGTCGCGCATGTTTGTATCGGCTTCGATATTTTTCATGCGGTAATAGTCCATTATGCCGAGATTGCCTGAACGGAAGGCTTCGGCCATTGCTTTGGGAACTTCTGCCTCTGCTTCTATTACTTTGGCTCGTGCTTCTTGTGCTTTGGCTTTCATTTCCTGCTCTAATGCTATTGCCATGGCTCTGCGCTCTTCGGCCTTGGCCTGCGCGATGTTCTTGTCGGCATCGGCCTGATCCATCTGCAATGCTGCTCCGATGTTCTTGCCTATATCTATGTCGGCTATGTCTATGGAGAGTATCTCGAAGGCGGTTCCTGAATCGAGCCCTTTTTTAAGAACCAGTTTTGATATTGAATCGGGATTTTCCAATACTGTCTTGTGCGATTCGGACGAACCTATAGACGAGACTATGCCCTCTCCTACTCGCGCCAATACGGTGTCTTCTCCTGCACCTCCTACCAATTGTCTTATGTTGGCACGTACCGTAACCCGGGCTTTTGCTATAAGCTGTATTCCGTCTTTTGCAACTGCTACTACGGGCGGCGTATCTATTACCTTGGGATTTACCGACATCTGTACGGCTTCGAATACATCGCGCCCGGCGAGGTCGATTGCCGTTGCCATCTTGAATCCGAGGTCGATATTGGCTTTGGCGGCGGAGACCAACGCGTGTACTACTCTTTCTACATGGCCGCCTGCCAGATAATGGGCTTCGAGGTCGTCGCGGGTGATGTTTTGCAATCCTGCCTTGTGGGCTTCTATCATGGCTCGTACTATTATTTGCGGCGGTACTTTACGTATCCGCATGAGAAAGAGTTGCAATACTGATATTTTTACGCCTGATGCTCTTGCCGATATCCATAACAGGAACGGTACGAAATAAAAGAATATTATCAGCAGTATTATGGCTGCCAATAACAGCATATAACTGAATCCTAACATATTGTTTCTGTTTTTTGTGTGTTGTTTGTTTTATTCTTTTTTTATCTGTTTTACTATTACCACGGTATTTTCTATCCGTTCTACTTCTATCTCGGTGTTCTCGTCGAGAAATGCTTCTCGTGCACGCCCTTCGGTTTCGTACCCGTTTATCATGACTCGCCCCATGGGATTGAGGCGGGATATGGTAATGCCCTTGTCGCCGACTTTTATGTTATGTGGTATGGATGTGGGGACTACCGAGTTTATGGATGCTTCGAGGGTTATTTTGTTCATTACCCGTGATCGCATGAATGCAAGCACGCCTCCTATGCAGACGATAACGGATATTATTGTAGTAATTATTCCGGCAGCACTGCTTATTGCAAATGCATAATATACGGCTCCTCCGAAAAACAGCAGGGCGCTTATTCCGGCTATTGTTACTCCGGGAAGGAAAAAGAGCTCTATTATTACCAACAGCAGCCCTATCAGTATTAATGCAGCTATTATAAGTATATCCATATTACTGTTGTCCTTTTTGTGTGTTTATGTATTCTATTTCTGCCGCCCGACTCATGTTCTTGTATTTTTCGGGTTGCGGGTAGAGCGTAAGGAGGTATTCTTCTCTTTTGAGGATAGTGGCGGATATCGCGCTTTTGTCTTTTGCTTTATTGTATTTTATACGCATTTCCGACAGTTCTGAATTTATTGCCGCTATTTCTTTTTCTATCGATACGGATTTTTCGAATAGTTCTTTTGCTTTTGCCGACTTGAACTGTTCTTTGTTGGTGTATATCAAACCGGGTTTGATTACCAGAACGAATTCTTCTATGGGCTTTTGCGGTTTGCTGGTATCGATATTGTATATTTTTTCGAGCAACGCAGCGTAATCGGCGTCTTCCGGCCACGTACTTTTCATGTCGGATATTTTGGCATACGGGATTATCTCGTCTGCGGGTAACCTATATATCTCTTTTGCTTCGTTAGGGATAAAGAGGTATATGGCTACTTGCCCTTCGGACTGGTATCTGTCGGAAACGAACCACCCTACTCCGTTTATTTCGTCCATTGCCATCATATAGTCGTTGAATGGCGAGTTGAACGGCATTCCCACATTTTCGGGAATCAGATATGCGCCGGTGTTGAGATTTTTTCTTGTAACGAATATATCGTATCCGCCTATCGAAAGGGAATCGTCGTCGGATGCGTAATAGAGGGTTAATCCGTCGTTCATCAGAAATGGATATGCGTAATTCGCCGAATCGCGGAATTGCAGTTGTAATGATTGTTCTTCGCTCCATTCGTCGGCATTCAAACGTGTCCGTTCGCCTATTATGTATCTTCCGTTTTCCGATTTTCTGGAATAGAGTTGTTTGTCCTGCCGCTGGTTTTCGTACAGTGTTCCTTCGGCCGACAGGGTATCGGTTTTGAATATGTCGGTATAGTACATAAGGCGGCAGGCTTCGGGCGGTAGTTTGTAATAGCGCAGGAATTCGGCTTTGTCCACTACGAGCGAATCGATTATCGTTACGGTTTCTGTTCTGTTCAGCATACCCGCCGCCCGTTTTGTCATGTCGATGTTTATGTCCGCCATTCGGGTATCGCCGCCGTTCTTCTCTATCGCTTCTCTATATAACGCGAACTGTTCTTCGGCATCGGTAAAGTCGTAATTTTCGTAATAGATTTTTCCGAGATAGTAGTAGGCTTCCTGTATCTTTTTCTGTGCGGCTTTTTTCAAATATGGCACTGCTTCTTCTTTGCTGCCGGTCATATAGAGGCAGACCCCGTACCAATGATTTAATGTCGCGTCGTTGGGACGGGATTTCAGATTCTTGCGGAATGTCTCTATTGCCGATTCGTATCGTCCTTTTTTGTAGAGAATTTTAGCCATCTCGAGTGTCTGGGACATCATAGGTATCGTCATGGCCAGAAGAATCGCAACAAGTATGCTTTTCCGGTATTTCATTTTGTCTTTGTCTTTTGTTATTCTATAATGTTTACAGGGTCAATTGGCAAAGTTAGTATTTTTGACGTTATTTCCGACACGTTTGCTTCGATATTTGAGTGTTGAGCCAATTTTCGAACCGGATGTATGAATCGTAATCGGGTATGGAATCGAGCGGTATATTCAACATATATTTGCCGTCCAATATAAGCAGATGGTTTTTTCGGGCAAAACCGCCGTATTTTATCTGTGTCGTGGTGTAGCGTACCGGTTTTTCGCCTATCGGATGTATGGCAATACAATTCTCGCCGAACTCTACTTTTTTTTCGATAAAGAGGTATTTGTTGTCGTATCGCCCGGCATATTTGAAATATACATGGAACAGTATAAACGGGAATGCCCCGAATATCAATACTACCATTGCGTATATAAAATCGCGGATGTATATGGAGAGTATTATTGAAAGAGTCAAAGCGAGGAGCATGGTTATTCTGTGCCGACGCAGAAAGATGTTCAATATCACTTTCAGATATTTTTCGGGCTTTATTATATACTCTTCGGTTATGACTGCATCCATGTTGGGTATGGTATTTGAATAATGCAAATATAAGTATTGATTGCGCGTTTTCAAACCGGTTGGCTTTTATGCTGTTTAAACAAAGGGTATGCTTGTTTAAAAAGTTGTGCCGACGATTATTATTATAATCAATATTAGTGGTAAATTTGCACGCGTTTTTCAAAAGCTGCCCGATGTCCGACAATTCTCTTGTAACGAAACTCGACAGGTGTGTAACCAGATGCATACGTGAATATGCGTTGATTGAGGACGGGGATACTGTTCTTGTAGGGTTGTCGGGGGGAAAGGATTCTTTGGCGCTTACCGAACTGCTTGCCCGCCGCTCGCGTATTTATGCGCCAAAATTCAGCATTAAGGCTTTATATGTGAGTGTTAATGGTGTCGGTTATGACTCGGATACTGAATATCTGAAGTCTTTTTGCGATGGATTCGGTATTGAGTTCCATGTAAAATCGTGCGATGTTGATTTCTCGAACGACAAGAGGAAATCGCCGTGTTTTCTCTGTTCGTGGTACAGGCGCAAGTCGCTTTTTGATTTTGCGAAGGAATCGGGATGCAACAAGATTGCTCTTGGTCATCACCGCGACGATATAATCGCAACATTGCTGATGAACATGACGTTTCAGGGGTCATTTTCTACGATGCCTCCGCTTTTGAAGATGAACAAGTTCGACATGTGCATAATAAGACCTTTGGCTCTCATAGACGAATGTGATATTAATGCTTTTGCTTCTTTGAACGGGTACAGGGTGCAGGTAAAGCGATGCCCGTATGAACGTAGCGGTTACAGGAAAGAGATGCAAAGTGTTATCGACAGGCTTTTGGAAATGAATCCGAATGCGAAAAGCAACATTTGGGGGGCAATGGAAAATATACAACGAGAATATTTACCTAACAGACCGGATACTGAATTATAATTTTATCGTTATGTTTCTTAAAGGGTTTTACACGATAGGGATGCTCATTGTTTCGAACATCTTCATGACGCTTGCATGGTACGGGCATCTTAAACTGCAACAGATGAAAATTACCGACGGATGGCCTCTTATTGCGGTTATTCTGTTGAGTTGGGTTATTGCTTTTTTCGAATACTCCGTTATGGTTCCTGCCAACAGGTTGGGTTTTGACGGAAACGGGGGCCCGTTTTCTTTAATACAGTTAAAGGTTATTCAGGAGGCTGTAAACCTTGTTGTGTTTATGATTGTGGCTACTCTTATTTTTAAAGGTGTTCCTTTTCACTGGAATCACGGGGCTGCGTTCTGCTGCCTTATTGCTGCCGTGTATTTCGCCTTTATGGACTGATTTTATGCCATACTCCGGAATGTTTTTACCGTCATGTCCGGAGTATGGAATCTATTTCTGAAAGTTCTTCCGCATCGAATGTCATGTTTTCTATCGCCGACATATTGGATTTGATTTGTTCGGTGTTGCTTGCTCCGCATATTACTGTTGTTACTCTTATATCCTTAAGCAGCCACGATATGGCCATTTGCGCCAGTGTCTGACCTCTGCGCCTTGCTACTGCATCGAGACGCTTCGAGCGTTCTACTGCTTGCGGGGTTATGTCGGAGGTTGCGAGGAACTTGCTGTGTGTTGCGCGTGAATCGGCGGGTATGCCATCGAAATACCTCGACGTGAGCAGTCCTTGCGCCAACGGCGAAAATGCGATGAATCCGATTCCTTCGACCGATACTTGCGGCAAAATGTCGCGTTCGGGTTCTCTTGCCAACATTGAATATTTTCCTTGATAGCAGATAAACGGTATGTGCTCTGAACGGAATATCTCCGATGCTGCGGCAAGTTGCTCCTTGTTGTATCTCGACAGCCCTACGTATAGTGTTTTTCCTGAACGCACCATGTCTATCAGTGCGTATGCTGTCTCTTCTATCGGGGTTTCGGGGTCGGGACGGTGAGAATAGAATATATCGACGTAATCGACTCCTAACCGGCGCAAGCTGCAATCGATACTTGCCATCATGTGCTTGCGGCTTCCCCACGAGCCGTAAGGCCCGTCCCACATGTCATATCCGGCCTTGGTGGCGATGAGTATTTCGTCGCGGTAACGCTTCAGTCCGTTTTTCAGGATTTTGCCGAACGTTTCTTCGGCGTATCCGGGAGGAGGCCCGTAATTGTTGGCTATGTCGAAGTGGGTTATGCCATTGTCGAATGCGTATCTTACCAGTGTCTCGGAGTGTTCGTATGAGGCGGATTCACCGAAATTTTGCCATAATCCCAATGAAATTACGGGCAGGAGCAATCCGCTCTGCCCGCAATATCGGTATATCATGCCGCCGTAACGCTCCGACGATGCCGTGTATTCCATCTGCCGGTTATTTTATTACGTCGTAATGTTTGAAACTTTTCTCGATTTTCTCGATTGCATAGTCGAGTTGCTCTTTGGTATGGGTGGCCATGAGCGAAAAGCGTATCAGCGTGCTGTTGCTCGGTACGGCCGGCGATACTACGGGGTTTACAAAGACTCCTTCTTCGAACAAGTCGCGGGTTATGCGGAATGTCTTTTCGTTGTCGCGGATGAAAAGCGGGATTATCGGAGTGGAGGTGTTTCCTATCTCGCACCCTATGTTGCGGAATCCGTCGAGCGCGTAATTTGTCAGCTTCCACAAATTCTCTATTCTTTCGGGTTCGCTCTCCATAATGTCGAGCGCGGCCGATACTGCCGCGGTGGATGCCGGCGTTATGCTTGCGCTGAATATGTAGGAACGGGAATTGTGTCGGAGATAGTTGGCCGTAACTGAATCGGTGGCTACGAAGCCGCCGAGCGATGCGAACGATTTGCTGAATGTTCCCATTATGCAATCGACATCGTCCGTTACGCCGAAATGATCGCACGTTCCGCGTCCTTGTTTGCCGAATACGCCTATTCCGTGGGCTTCATCGACATATACGGCTGCATTGTACTGCTTTGCCAAACGTACTATCTCGGGAAGGTTTGCCACATCGCCTTCCATACTGAATACGCCGTCGGTTACTATCAGTTTTACTTTGTCTATGGGACAGGACTTGAGTACTTTTTCCAACGACTCCATATCGTTGTGCTTGTATTTCAACTGTGTCGAGAACGACAACCTGCGCCCTTCTATTATCGAGGCATGGTCGAGTTCGTCCCATATTATATAATCTTCGCGTCCTGTAAGGCAGGATACTACTCCCAAATTTACCTGAAAACCTGTTGAGTATATAATGGCTTCTTCTTTTCCTACGAACTTGGCCAAACGCCGCTCGAGTTGCGTGTGCATGTCGAGTGTTCCGTTCAAAAAGCGGGAACCGGCGCATCCTGTTCCGTATTTTTTTATTGCTTCTATCGCAGCTTCTTTTATTTTGGGATGATTGGTTAGACCCAGATAACTGTTGGAGCCGAACATCAATACTTTTTTTCCGTTTATCATGACTTCGGTGTCCTGGTCGCTCTCTATCTCTCTGAAATATGGATATACTCCGGCAGCCTTGGCTCTCTGCGGGGCATCGTACCGGGATAATTTTTCTTGTAATAATTTCATATTCACTATTCAGTTTTTAACAGACCTTTATTTAAAGACTTTTTTATAGGTTTTAGGTTGCAAAGTTAATATTTTTCTTCATTAAAGACAAGTGCTGACAATATAAAGCATCTTAACAAAGATAGCGCTTTTCTTCCGTGATTTTACGAGACTGTATCTGTCGGCTGTTTCTCAAATATGTATTTTTCTTTTATGCCGGATATAAAGGGTTTGCCGCGACAATCGGCTATCGGCATTTTCAGAAAGTTTCGTAAGCAACGGCAGTATGTAATTCTCCGGTACGGATATTCGCGCCCGATTGTCTTTATCGGAACGGCATTTTAAACCGTCTTGTTTACGCCGATATTATTATTTTCCGAATGTGAAACTGTTTTTAAACGACATTTTGTTATTTAATATGAAATATATTACTCTTAATTGAAAAAGTTTTACGAAATTTGCAAGATATAATCTATTATAAGAAGAGATGGATTTTTCGATTGGACAGATTGCCTCCCTTTTGCACGGGGAGATTGTTGGCGACGAAACTGTAAAGGTGAATAACCTTTCGAAGATTGAAGAGGGGAAACCCGGGTGTCTTACGTTTCTTGCAAACGAGAAATATACTCATTTTGTTTATTCGACTGAAGCGAGCGCGATTCTCGTAAGACGCGACTTTACGCCGGAACACGAGATTAAGGCCACTCTCGTAAAGGTGGATGATCCTTATTCATGTATTGCGTTGCTTCTTAACATGATAGACCAGATTCGTTCCAAAAAAAGCGGTATTGAAGAGAACTGTCATGTTGCAGCCTCGGCTGATGTTTCGGGTGCGGCTTATATCGGGGCTTTTGCCTATATCGGCGAAAAGGTTGTCATCGGAGAGAACTCAAGCATTTATCCGCAGGTATATCTGGGAGACAATGTAAAGGTAGGGAAGAACTGTATTATTTATCCGGGTGTAAAGATTTACCGCGATTGCGTTATTGGTAATAATGTCATTATTCATGCCGGAGCGGTTATCGGCGCGGACGGTTTCGGTTTTGCTCCTCAAAACGGCAGCTACATGAAGATTGCTCAAATAGGAAATGTAGTCATAGAAGATAATGTGGAGATAGGGGCCAATACTACGGTGGATAGGGCTACCATGGGTTCGACAAGGGTAAAACAGGGTACAAAACTCGACAACCTGATTCAGGTGGCGCACAACGTGGAAGTCGGTTCCAATACGGTTATTGCCGCCCAAGCCGGCATTGCAGGTTCGTCTAAAATCGGAGACAACTGCATGATTGGCGGTCAGGTGGGTATCGCAGGCCATATTTCGATTGGCAACAAGGTCAATATCGGTGCTCAGTCGGGCGTTCCTAATCATGTTGCGGAAAACAGCAATATTCTCGGTTATCCGGCCATCCCGGTAAAGGATTTTGCCAGACAGGTGGTATTGCTTAAACGTCTTCCCGATCTTAACGAGACCGTAAAATGTCTGCAAAAGGAGATTGAAAAAATTTCAGCTAAACTTAACGAACAAGAAGGAAAAAAATAAATTGTGATATAACGATATGAAACAAAAGAGTTTAAAAAGCAGTTTTGTCTTAAGCGGGAAAGGGCTGCATACAGGATTGAATATAACGATAAAATTTAACCCTGCTCCTAAAAATTTCGGTTATAAGATTAAAAGAACCGATTTGCCCGGCGAGCCGGTTATAGATGCTGTTGCCGACCAGGTTTGCCAAACTCAACGAGGCACTGTGGTAAAAAGCGGCGACGTAACGGTCAGCACAATAGAACATGCAATGGGTGCTCTCTACGCTTACGGCATTGACAACTGCCTTATCGAGGTGAATGCTCCGGAATTTCCGATTCTCGACGGCAGCGCGAAGTTTTACGCTGAAGAAATTGAAAAGGCAGGTATCGAGGAACTTGACGAAGAGAGGGACTACTTTGTAATAAAGGACAAGATTGAGATAACGGATAAGGAGACCGGCTCTTCGCTGCTGGTTTTGCCCGATGACAGCTTCAGCGTCCACGTTCTTATAAACTTCGATTCTCCTGTGCTTAACAATCAGTATGCAAGCCTCGAAGAGATGTCGAAGTTCAAGGACGAGGTAGCTTCGAGCCGTACTTTTGTTTTTGTAAGGGAGATAGAACCGCTCCTCGCCAACGGTCTTATTAAGGGCGGAGATCTCGACAATGCCATTGTCATTTACGATAAAAAGACGTCTCAAAGCGAACTGGACAGATTGGCCGACCTTATCGGGGTTTCGCACAAGAACGTCGATGAGTTGGGATATATAAACAATAAACCGCTCGTTTTCGACAACGAGCCTGCCCGCCATAAATTGCTCGACTTGCTCGGCGATATTGCTCTTATAGGCAAGCCTATCAAAGGGAGGATAATAGCTACCAAACCGGGGCATAAAATCAATAACCAGCTGGCTCGTTCTATCCGCAAGGAGATGAAGAGACAGGAAATACAGGCTCCGTCGTATGACCCGAAGATTCCGCCTGTAATGGATGTGAACAGGATAAAGGAACTTCTCCCCCACCGTTACCCGATGTTGTTGGTGGATAAAATAATAGAGATTGGCAACAAACATATTGTCGGCCTTAAAAATTTCACTACCAACGAACCGTTCTTCCAAGGGCATTTCCCGCAGGAACCAGTAGTTCCGGGCGTACTGCTGATTGAAGCAATGGCTCAAACGGGCGGTCTGCTCGTCTTGAATACGGTGGATGACCCGGAAGATTATTCTACTTATTTTCTGACTATCGACAATGTCAAGTTCCGCCAGAAAGTGGTGCCCGGCGATACGGCTATTTTCCACGTATCTTTCATGACTGAACTCCGAAGGGGTTGCGCCTCGATGAAGGGTTATGTTTTCGTGGGGAACAAGATAACCACCGAAGCGGAATTTTTAGCACAGATTGTAAAACATAAAAAATAAAGAGAGAGATGTACAACTCACTTTCATACGTACACCCCAATGCCAAAATAGGCAAGGATGTGATAATTGGCCCTTTCGTTACGATTGAGGAAGATGTGGTTATTGGCGACGGTACGAGAATAGATTCAAACGCTTGTATTCTGAATGGTGCAAGAATAGGTAAAAATTGCAAGATATGCGCATCGGCTGTTGTGGCCGGCGAACCGCAGGACTTGAAGTTCAAAGGCGAATACAGCACTGCCGAGATTGGAGACAATACGACAATAAGAGAGTTTGCTACGGTAAACCGCGGTACTGCTTCCCGCGGGAAAACGGTAATAGGCGACAGATGTCTTATAATGGCTTATTCGCATATAGCTCACGATTGCATACTGCAAAACAATATCATAGTGGCTAATGCTTCGCAGATTGCAGGAGAGGTGGAGGTTGCTGATTTTGCTACAATTGGCGGCGGTACGCTTGTGCACCAGTTCACGAAAATTGGCGCACACGTGATGATTCAGGGCGGCTCGCATGTAAACAAGGATATTCCGCCTTACATAATAGCCGGTCATGTTCCGACCTTCTTTGCCGGAATTAATTTAATCGGCCTCCAACGAAGGGGTTTCTCCGCTGAAAAAATTGCATCGATACAGGAGATTTATCGAATAATCTACATGTCGGGACTTAACAATACCAAAGCGATAGAGAAAATCATGGAGGAGATTCCGCAATCGGAAGAACGCGACAATATCGTGAATTTCATAAATGGTTCGAGCCGCGGTATAATAAGAAAATAATTTAAAGCCCGGAAAAACAGACGGAATTTTATACGTGTTCAGAACTTTATGTCTGGATGTCTGTTAGTAGATATGTTTTTAAAAACTTCGTATTGCTATTTTTTATTTTAATAAGATGATATACAAATTTTTGTTGCTTTCAGACGAATCGGAAAATTTTTCTCTTGAGGTAAAAATCGACCCCGAAAGCACTTTTCTGCAACTCAACGACACGATAATCGATGCTTTGAAATATTCGAAGGATCAGCTTACATCGTTCTTTATATGCGAGGATAACTGGGAAAAGAAAACCGAAATTACTCTTATTGAAATGGATTCTTCATCGGACGAGGATGTTTGGACGATGGAGAACACCAAAATAAACGAGTTTGTGGAAGATGAGCACCAGCGTCTGCTGTTCGTTTATGATATGATGGGCGACAGGTCTTTCTTTATGGAATTGCGCAAAATAGAATTCGGGAGCAATCTGGAAACTCCGACTACGAAACTTAAAGGGACTCCTCCCAAACAGATTTTGTCGGTTGAGGAACTGGATAAAAAATACTCGGAGGTGCCGTCTA
Source organism: Candidatus Caccoplasma merdipullorum (assembly GCA_017694415.1). GTDB lineage: Bacteria > Bacteroidota > Bacteroidia > Bacteroidales > G3-4614 > Caccoplasma_A > Caccoplasma_A merdipullorum. The sequence continues at coordinate 21,410 of JADIMW010000051.1, read as the reverse complement.
TCGACCTTGATGATGATTTTGGCATGGAATCGGGATATAATGTCGATGAACTGGACGAAGAGGGTTTCAGCGATTTGGATTTCACCGACGACCCTAACAGTTACAGATAATAAGGGTTACAGCTATTTTACACGATAAAAACGCTTCCGGTCTATTTTTTCCGGAAGCGTTTTATTTTTTGGGACACGTGCGAATTTCTCTGAACTTTTTATTTTGCGATTGTACCGCCACGGAGCAGCATATCTAATATCCGGAAACGGATTCCGTTTGGATGTGCTTTTCTGAATATTTCTGTAACTGTATCGACTCTCTTATTCTGAAGAGCTCCTTTTGGATGAAAGATATTTGTCTATGTCGTGTTGATATGCTTCGGCTTTTTTGGGCTTTGCTGCTATATCGGGTGTTACCGTTATTGTTTCGGGCAGAGGGACGGGAAGTTCCTCGACTTTTTTAATGCCGCACGAATCTGTTATGATGAGTTTGTCGTATAACAGATGGGAGGAATTGTACGTTTCGATATTCATCGTGTCGGCTGATACGGCTACCAGCTGGTAATAGCGGTCGCCTCCGCCGTATCGTTGTGCTCCGCCGCTAAACCCTATGCGATAATTCTTGGGGGAACAGTGGCTTGTTATATACACGGGGGGTGTATAGTTTCCGGCATCTGAAATGGCGGCTTTTCGCATATATGCGTGTTCGTGCCCTTGCAATACGAGAGTTGCACCGCACTCTTTTATGACGGGATTGAATGCCATGCGCTGCAGTATATTGTTGAAACTTCCACGCATCGAGTAAATCGGGTGGTGTAATACGACGATCTTCCACTTTGCTTCGGATCTTGCCATTTCCCTCTTTAACCACCTGCGCTGCGACGGATATGTCCAGAACTCCTTGTTGCTGTCTATTATGAAAAATTCGGCGTTTCCTGCCGTAATGTGTGCGCAGGCATTGTCGCCGCTGTTTTCTCTGTCGAATATCGGAAAGGTGTAGTAGAACCGCTCTTCTAATTCGGGAGGGAATCCTTTAAGGTATTCATGGTTTCCGGCAGCGGCGATAATTGGCGTGTTTGTCGCTATTTCTTCCATAGTGGAGTACCAGTAATCCCAGTAGGCGTTCATTGGGCGTTCTATTACGTCTCCGCCCAACACGTACAGGGTCATTCCGGGATGTAGAGAATCTATCTCGTGGAATAGTTTACCGGATGTTCCGTCGGGGGTGTCTTGTATGTCGCCTATAAATATGAAGCTGAGTTTTTCTTCGGGCGCGGCTGTTCGAAAGGTAAACCAACGGGTTGTATCGGAAGGATGTATTATACGGTATGTATAGACAGACGACGGTTCGAGGTTTTCAACTGCCGCCTTGTAATATGAGGCTTCGCCTGAACGGGAGCGAAACCGTGTTGCTGCGGCCGTGATTCGCAGTGTGTCGCTGCCGTCGGTTTTTACTATTTCTACTTCGCCGGCTTCGTTGGTGTTGCCGTAAACCCAACTGAACATGCGCGAGGTGTTGCTTTCGCCCCTGCATGCCATGACTATTCGCGACGGGTGCTTGGGTGATTCGTATGCTGGTTCGGGAAGGTTTGAGAACCATACTCCCCACCTTGTGCGTATCCAGATTGCCGATATGACTATTATAACCGATATAGCCAGAAGCCATATCGTTTTTTTATTCTGCAGTTTCATATTGTTCAGTTTATCGGTCCGATGCCCGTTCTACGCTTTTTACTCCTTTTACCGTACGTATCTTTTTTATCAGATTGTCGAGAACATGCGTGTCGGATACCATAACGGTAAGATGTCCTTGAAAGAGTCCGTCGTTCGAGTCGATTGCGATATTGCGCATGCTTACGCCGTCTTCCTTGGATATTATAGAGGTTATGTTGGTTACGATTCCTATGTCATCGTGCCCGACTATATGCAGGACGGCTGCATAACGGGTGCCTAATTTGCCCGACCAGCGGGCTTTTACTATTCTGTATCCGTATCGCATACGTAAATCGTGGGCGTTGGGGCACTCTTTTTTGTGTATTTTTATTCCTCCTTGCGATGTTATGAATCCGAATACGTCATCGCCGTATATGGGATTGCAGCATCGTGCCAACTTGTAGTCGATGTCTTTAAGCGATTCGTCTATTACCAATACGTCTTCGCCTTCGGCAGCCGTCGGTGCCTGCTGGATATATTCTTCGGCGGGACGTTGTATTACGGAGTCTTCCGTCTCTTCTTTTTGTATTTCTACGTATTTGTCTATTGCATAGTTTACGTCTATTTTTTCTTGCGAAAGTGCGGAATAGAACATGGTTGCGACTTTGAACCCGAGTTTTTTTATCAGTTTTGTCATCAACGCCTCATCGGGTTCTATCTTACGGTTCTTGAACCTGCGCATCAGCATTTCTTTTCCGTACTCTGCTTCGCGGTTTTCGGCTTCTTTCAGCGACTGTCTTATTTTAGAACGTGTCCGTGGCAGTACGGCTATTTTCAGCCAGTCCTGTTTTGGGGTCTGCTGCGAGGAGGTGAGTATTTCTACTGTATCGCCGCTCTTCAACTGGTATTTTATAGGCTGGTTGCGCTCGTTTACTTTTGCTCCTACGCACCGGTTTCCCAATCCCGTGTGTATTAGATATGCAAAATCGAGTACGGTAGCTCCGCGTCCTAATTTATACAGATCGCCTTTGGGTGAGAATACGAATACTTCTTTGTCGTAGTTTTCTTTGCTGAAGTCTTTTATTATGTCGAGTGTTCCTTTTTCGTCGGATGACTCCAGCACTTCGCGCATACTGTTGAGCCAGTCGTCGAGCCCGCTTTCGCTTCGTACGCCTTTGTATCGCCAATGTGCGGCCAACCCCTGCTCGGCTATTTCATTCATCCGCACGGTGCGTATCTGCACTTCTACCCATCGGGATTCGGGCCCCAGTACGGTTATGTGCAACGATTCGTATCCGTTGCTTTTGGGTATCGTCAGCCAGTCGCGCATTCGCGACGGATTGGGCGTGTACTTGTCGGTTATCAGCGTAAATACGCGCCAGCAATCGGATTTTTCTTTTTCCAGAGGGGTGTCGAGTATGATACGGATTGCAAAAAGGTCGTATATGTCTTTAAATTCGACCTTCTGCTTTTTCATCTTGTTGTATATGGACGATATTGATTTGGTTCGTCCTTTTATCTCGAATTTGAACCCTTCTTCTTCGAGCAGCTTTTTTATAGGGGCGATAAAGGCTGCTATGTATTTGTCGCGCTTTGCCTTGGTTTGGTTCAGGTTGGAGGCTATCATGTCATAGACCTCGCGGTTGGTGTATTTGAGCGACAGGTCTTCGAGTTCGGACTTTATTTTGTAGAGTCCCAACCGATGTGCCAACGGGGCATATAGATAGGAGGCCTCGGACGCTATGCTTACGCGATAGTCGTTGTCGGGGTGCTGGTTTATCATTCGCATCAGACAGAGACAGTCGGCAATGAGTATCATTATTACTCTTGCATCTTCGGCAAACGACAGGAAGAGTTTGCGGAAGTTGTCGCTCTTTACCGTTGTATTGCGCGAATAGAGACTCTCGGTTTTTACCAGCCGCGTTATCAGCGTCGCGACATCTGCCCCGAACTCTTTTTCTACTTCTTCTGTGGTTTTTACGCCTTCGGCTACTATATTGTAAAGCAATATGGCCATTAGCGTATCGGGCTCCAACCCTACTTCTTTCGACAGTATAAGGGCGGTATTCATGTTCCGCAACAACAGGCTGTTGCCGTGCTTGTCGCGACCGTACCTGTCGAGCCTTATTGCCGATACTATCGTCTCTTTTATTGTCTTAAATTTTGCAGAATCTATTATATCTGCCGTCTGCCGCCTGAGTTGGGCATACGATGCGATGAACTCCCGTCTTTCGCTATCGTCGAGTATGCTCTGCTTCTGCATGTTGTTGCATATGTAAAATCCGTTCAAATATATTATTTTTTGCCTTAATAACATTGAGTTCTTATTGTTAATTTGTATATTTGAGGCAAGTAACACTTACGGCGTTATGCTCAATATCGCCGATTAAATTATTAATCGTATGAAGTATCATTTTTCCGAAAGAGATCTTGAACAAATCAAGGACAGGGGGATAACTTTGGATGTAGTTGAGGAACAACTGGAATCGTTTAAAACGGGGTTTCCTTACCTTAAAATAGAAAAGGGGGCTGCTGTTGGCGAAGGTATCGTTAGAATGTCTGAAACTGAATGTAACGAATATGCCGCAAAATGGGAAGAATTCTCGAAAAAGGGTTCCAAGATTGTGAAATTCGTTCCGGCTTCGGGTGCCGCAAGCAGAATGTTTAAGGACCTTTTTGCTTTTCTGGAAGCTCCGTATATGGAACCGACTACTGATTTTGAAAAGAAGTTTTTCTCGAACATCGAATCTTTTGCCTTTTTCGGCGCATTGAATGAAGCGTGCATAAAAAACGAAAACGGTTCGGATATTGCTGCTTTGGTTAAGGAGGGGGAATATAAACGCGTCGTTAAGAATCTACTGCTCGAACAGGGTCTCAATTACGGTTGGCTGCCGAAGGGCCTGCTGCTGTTCCATAAATATAATGAAGGTCCGCGTACGGCAATGGAGGAACACTTGGCCGAGGGTGCTATGTACGCCAGAAATGAAAACGGTACGGTTAATATTCACTTTACGGTTTCGCACGACCACCTGCCTTTCTTTGAAAAACTTGTAAGCGATGTTTTGCCTTTGTACGAGAAAAATTTCGGTGTGAAATACAATATCTCTTTCTCGGAACAGAAACCGCAAACGGATACGATTGCTGCCGATGAGAACAACGAACCGTTCAGAGACGGCGGGAAATTGTTGTTCAGACCGGGAGGACACGGCTCGCTTATAGAGAATCTGAACGAAATAGATGCTGATGTCGTTTTTATAAAGAATATCGATAATGTTGTTCCCGACAGGGAGAAGGCGATTACCGTACTTTATAAAAAGACTCTCGGCGGAGTAATAGCTTCGCTGCAGGAGAAAATATTCAAATACGGAAAAATGCTGGAAAGCGGTAGCTATACTATTGATGATTTGCGCGAAATAATCGGTTTCGTTCAAAAGGTGCTTATGGTCCGCCACCACGAAATAAAGGATATGGAGGACAGCGACCTTGCCATGTACCTGCTCAAGAAGTTGCACCGCCCGCTGCGCGTATGCGGCATGGTTAAGAATGTTGGAGAACCGGGCGGCGGTCCGTTCCTCGCATATAATGAAGACGGTACTTATTCGCCGCAGATTCTCGAAAGCAGCCAGATAAACATGAAACAGGCTGAAGCGAAGAGCGCTTTCGAAAACTCTACCCACTTTAACCCCGTGGATCTTGTCTGCGCTGTAAAAGACTGGAACGGCGTTAAATACAACTTGCCCGATTTCGTTGATAAGAATACCGGTTTCATATCGGAGAAATCGAAAAGCGGCAAAGTGCTGAAGGCTCTGGAACGCCCCGGTCTGTGGAACGGTGCTATGTCGGACTGGAATACCGTTTTTGTTGAAGTTCCTATTGAGACGTTCAACCCGGTTAAAACCGTAAACGACCTGTTGCGTCCGGCTCACTCGTAAATCCGATTCAACTTTGACGATGAATAGAATCTTGTATTTTTTGATTGTTGCAGTAGTTTTTTTCGCAACATCATGCTCCGGAGGGAACAAAGAGGCGCGCGAGGCTTATATGAAAGCTAAAGCGTTGTATGAGGCCGGTGATTATGACAACGCGAAATTAATGATAGACAGCATAAAAATCCTCGGGCCAAAGGCTTTCGACGAAATAAGAGCGGGTATCCAGCTTACCAGAGTTATTGAACTTGCCATAAACAAGGAGATTCTGAAACGCGTCGATAGCATAATGCCTATATACAGGGAGGAACAGGAGAGGCTTCTCGGCGAATTCGATTTCATAAAGGATGAAGAGTATCAGACTGAAGGATTGCTTGTTTATAAAAACAATCCCAACAAGTTGAGTCAGGAGAAATCGTGTTTGCGGATTCAGGTAACGGAAAAGGGCGAAATGCAATTGCTCAGCGTATATTGCGGCGCATATCCGCTACAACATGAATCGATAAAGGTTTCTCTGCCCGACGGGACTTATGCCATGACAACGGCAGTTCCTTATGACGGTGCAAGCAATTACAGGTATTACATAGACGGCAGGAACATTGAAACGATTACATACAGCGAGCCCAAAATGCGCAGGGTGGCAGATTTTATAGTTGCGGCCGAAAACAGGCCTGTTACGGTAAGCTACGAAGGGAAAAAGCCGTTTTCGTTCAAGCTGGACAATACGACGAGAAAGGCTATAACCGAAAGCTATAAACTTGCTACGGTAATAAAGAATATCGCGTCGCTGGAAAGGGAAGATGTTATTGCTTCGAGAGCTATTGTGGTGCTGAACCGTCAAATTGAAGAGCATAAAAACGATTCTATTTGATTTATTTGTATTAACCCGCCGCATGTGCATATATTTTGCACATGCGGCGGATTAAATTTGTACCATGTTTTACGATTTACCGGAAATACTTATTAAAATATAGTTTATGGAGAATGATGATAAAAAGGTAAAAGTTGCCGTTTCGGCCGACAAGCTGAAAGCTCTGCAGGCTGCAATGGACAAGATAGAGAAGAGTTATGGCAAAGGTTCCATAATGAAACTCGGCGATGACCGTGTGGAAGAGGTCTCGGTCATATCGACAGGTTCGATTGCTCTTAATGCGGCTCTCGGCGTAGGCGGATACCCGCGCGGAAGGGTTATTGAGATATACGGGCCTGAGTCGTCGGGAAAAACCACGCTTGCGATTCATGCTATTGCCGAGGCTCAGAAAAACGGTGGTATTGCTGCCATAATTGATGCGGAACATGCCTTTGACAGATTTTATGCGGAGAAACTTGGCGTGGATGTGGAGAATTTATGGATTTCGCAGCCGGACAGCGGTGAACAGGCTCTCGAGATTGCCGAACAACTTATTCGCTCTTCGGCAGTGGATATTGTGGTTATCGACTCTGTTGCGGCTCTTACGCCTAAAGCGGAACTGGAAGGGGAAATGGGCGACTCCAAAATGGGGCTGCAAGCCCGGCTCATGTCGCAGGCGCTGCGCAAACTTACTTCCACTATAAGCAAGACAAACACTACATGTATCTTTATCAATCAGTTGAGAGACAAGATAGGGATTATGTTCGGCAATCCCGAAACTACAACCGGCGGTAATGCTCTTAAGTTTTACGCTTCGGTAAGGCTCGATATCAGGCGGATTTCACAGATAAAGGACGGCGAGGAGGTTATCGGTAACCAAACCCGTGTAAAGGTGGTAAAGAACAAAGTGGCTCCTCCTTTTAGGAAAGCGGAATTTGATATTATGTTCGGAGAGGGAATTTCCAAATCGGGAGAGATTATCGACCTCGGTGTCGAATACGGCATTATAAAGAAAAGCGGCTCGTGGTTCGCTTACGAAGATTCGAAACTTGGTCAGGGGCGCGATGCTGCAAAAAGATGCATACAGGACAATCCTGAACTTGCTGATGAACTGGAGGCTAAAATCATGGCTGCAATGAAAGAGCGCAGCGAGAAAAAATAACGCCGCCGATTTATCTTTGAAGGGGAGGCTTAACGGTTACTTGCTTACGGATTATAACAGCTATAGGTATCCTTCTCTTCTGTATTTAAAAGCCGTTCCGGTCTGTTTTTATGACGGAACGGCTTTTTTGTATAATAGCGTGGTTTATAGTGGGGGTGTCTTGGGTATGCTATTTTATCGGACTACCGTATTTACCTGCTGTTTCTTTACGGTATTTTCGTCTTATTCTTTTACCAGCGGTATCGTTCCATACGGCTTGCATCTAATCTCAACAGCGTAAACAGCAGTATCGTAAAGCCCCAGAGAGACGAGCCTCCGTATGAAAAGAACGGCAACGGTATTCCTATGACGGGGCAAAGGCCTATTACCATACCTACGTTTATTGTCAAATGGAACATCAGTATCGACGCTACGCAATATCCGTAAACTCTGCCGAAAGTTCCGGGCTGCCGCTCTGCTATTGTTATTATCCGTATTATCAGGGCAACGAAGAGTGTTATCAGCAGTACCGAGCCGACGAATCCCATCTCCTCGCCTATTGTGCAGAATATAAAGTCGGTATCTTGTTCGGGGACATACTTCAGTTTGGTCTGGGTTCCTGAGAGGTATCCTTTTCCGAAGAACCCTCCGGAGCCGATTGCTATCTTCGACTGGTTTACATTGTATCCTGCCCCGCGCGGGTCGTCTTCCATACCGAACGCTACCCGTATTCGCATCTGCTGATGCGGCTCGAGCATTTCGGTAAAGATATAGTTTACCGAGAACAGGAATATTATGGAGACTGCTGCTACGGATATTGAATGGAGTATTCGGGGATTGTTAGATTTTATCGAAAGTATCATCGCGTATATGCTGTTTGCGGCTATTGCCGTGAAAAGCATATATACCCAGTTTATTTGCCTGAAGATGGTTATCGTCGCGAATATAATTGCCGATACTGCTGTTATGGAAAGCAGTATTTTTAATGTGCCGCGTCGGTCATAGAGACGGTATATCATGGCTATCATGACAATCAATATCAGCGTCAGGACTATAAACTCGCCTGCCGGCGTTATTCCCCATATTACGGTAGAGTATTTCATCGCCAATACGAAATAGGTTATCGAGGCTACTCCTGCCAAAAGTATGAAGCCCGACATTCCTTCACGATACAACATCAGTACGAGCGATACATATACGAGCGCTGTTCCCGTCTCTTTTTGCAGTATTATCAAACCGAGGGGAAGCAGTATGAGCATTACGGTTTTAAGCAGGTTCCAGTTGCGGGTAAGGACGAAGTTGTATGAACTCATGAAGCGCGCAAGCGCAAGCGATACGGCGAATTTGGCAAATTCTGCCGGCTGGATGCTGAACGGGCCTATGACTATCCATGAATGGGAACCTTTGATGTTGGGGGCGATTAGTATGGTGAGTGCCAGAATGAACATCATCAGTACATACAGGGGGTAGGCCCATGCTTCGAACATGCGGCTCTCGGTCATCATTATCGCAAAGATGATGACTCCTGCACACCCTATCCACAGGAGCTGTTTTCCTGCGCGGCCGTCGAGACTGAATATGCTTATGTCATCGTAATTGTAACTTGCGGCATATATGCTGAACCAGCCCCATATTACAAGTACGGCGTAGAGCAAAAGGACTACCTTGTCTATCTGACTCCATATGTTAATGTTTCTTGACTCCACTGTATATTATCGTGTTGGCGGTTGCCATACGCTCTTCGAGATATTTTCTCTGGGGCGATATGCTTCCTGTAAGGTATTTTTCCATCATCAGACTGCCTATCGGAACGGCGTATGTCGCTCCGAACCCTGCATTTTCGACATATACGGCTATCGCTATCTTGGGTTTGTCCTTAGGTGCGAATCCCATAAAAGCTGAATGGTCGCGGCCGTGGGGGTTCTGCGCGGTACCGGTTTTCCCGCAGACGTCCCAACCGGGTATCTCGCCTATGCGACATGTTCCGCCCGTTACGGCCATGCGCATAGCTTCAGCCACATACTGGTAATTTTGCGTATCGACTTTTGTTCGGTGTTGTTCGTGATATTTGGGGTCTATTATTGTGTCTTGTATCGCTTTTACTACGTGCGGTATGCGATAGTATCCGCGATTGGCTATTGTGGCTGCAAGATTGGCTATTTGCAACGGGGTGGCCAATACTTCGCCTTGGCCTATGGCTACGGATATTATGGTTAGTCCGCGCCAGCGTCCGCGCCCGTAATATTTGTCGTAGTATTCGCTGTTGGGTATGAATCCTCGTTTTTCTCCGGGCAAGTCTATTCCGAGCTTGTACCCGTATCCCATTGATACGAGGTAGTCTTTCCACAGGGTGAAGGCGTCTGCCGTGGTTTTGTATTTGCTGCGGTTGTCCATCATGGATTTGAAGCCGTAACAGAAGAAGGCGTTACACGAGGTCTGCAGTGCCGGCTGAAGGGATATGGGAGAGGCGTGCTCGTGGCACCCTACCCGCAATCCGCCCGATATGAACCCGTGGTGGCAGGGATAGAGTGTATTTAGCGTTATTATTCCTTCTTGCATCAGTATCATGCCCTGTGTGGGTTTGAATGTGGAACCGGGTGGGTATGCTGCCATGAGGGAACGGTCGTATAGGGGTTTGTACGGGTCGCGAACCAGCGCTGCATAGTTTTTGCCTCGTTCGCGTCCTATCAGCGAAGAGGGTTTGTAGGTGGGAGAGGATACCATGGCGAGGATTTCGCCTGTTTCGGGCTCTATCGCCACTATCGCGCCTATCTTGTTTTGCATCAGGTACTCGCCATAGGCTTGTAACTCGGCATCTATCGTAAGGGTAAGGTTGCGCCCGGATATGGGGGAGATGTCGTATGCTCCGTTTTCATACCGTCCTTTTATTCGCCCATGTGCATCGCGTAACAGTATCTCCACGCCTTTTTCTCCCCGCAGCATCTTTTCGTAGGATTTTTCTATTCCGAGGTCGCCGGTGTAATCTCCGCTGGTGTAATATTCATCGGCGGCTATATCGGTCGGCGATACTTCGCGTATGTTGCCGAGGAGGTTGCCGCCTACATCGTATGCGTATTGGCGTATTATGCGGTTCTGTACGTAGAAGCCTTCGTATCGGTATAGTTTTTCCTGCAGCCGCCCGTATTCCTGTGCTGATAACTGCGATATGAATGTCTGAGGGGTATAGGTGGAGTATCCGGGGTTCAGCCGCCGGTCTTTCATGGCTTTTATCCGTTGCTGGAATTCATCTTTGGTTATGCCGAGGGTGTTGCAGAAGTCTGTCGTATCGAGATTTTTGACTTCGCGGGGAATCATCATCACGTCGTATGCCGGCTGGTTGTAAACTATAAGTTTTCCGTTCCGGTCGTATATCAGCCCGCGCGACGGATAGCGTGTTTTTTTGAGGAATGCGTTTCCTTCGGCATAGCGACGGTAATCGACGTTTATTACTTGTAACGAGAAGAGACGTATTATGTATATCAACGCAATGGTGAATATTATCGCGATGATTACGTATTTGCGTTTTTCGAGGGTATAGTCTTTTCTCATCGTTATTTAACGGATATTCGCTCTACTGCATATACCAATATGTAGGTTACCAGCGTGCTGGAGAGTATTTGCAATATTAACTTTCCGGGATTGAACAGCGAGAAGGCCTGTATTATGAATAATGCGGCGGAAAAGGTGAATATCGTCAGCAATGCATATACTGTAAACGGGGCTGCTCCGAGGCTGTTTATCGAGGGGACTATGCCTGTGGCTTCTTCTTCGCGTTGCATTACCAGCGTTATGAAGGGGCGGCGCAGAAAGGCTGTAAGTGTGCAGGCTAATGAATATACGCCGAGCGTATTGAAAAAGATGTCGAGTATCAGGCCGGTAATAAACGACAGCGTCATGACCCAGTTGGGGGAGAGTGCCGACGGAAGTTTAAGGATAAAATAGAGGAACAGAAATGGTGTTGCGTATCCCAATATGGCCATATTGCCGAATATGCTTATTTGCGTAAGCATAAGCAATATGTAGATAATGACGTAATATGCCGGGGATTTTCTGCTCATCGCTGGTATGCATTTTTTTCAAGTTCGGACTGCTCTTTTGCCGACGGAATGTCTATTATGCAGACGTCGCCCAGCCGAAAATAGTCGGTCGTGAGTTTTACTCGTACGGAATAGAAATTGTCGTCGTATTCTTCCCTGTCGTAGTCTTCGACGGTTCCTACCGCCAATCCTTCGGGGAATGCCGATGAGTATCCGCTTGTTACTACGGTGTCGCCACGCTGGAATGTTACATGGCGCGGAAGTTCTTCAAGCGTCATGTAATCGGGTGAACGCCCGTCCCATGTGAGGGACCCGAAGTATTCGCTTCCTTTTATTTTGCAGCTTAACCTCAGTTTTGGATTCAGCAGGGAGATTGCTACGGAGAAATTGTCTGATACGGCACTTACTATGCCTACTACTCCGTCGTGGTTTATAACTCCCATGCCGTCGGCGATTCCGTCGGTTTTTCCTTTGTTTATGGTTACATAATTATAGGCGTAGGCGGTGGTTACGTTTACCACCTGCGCTACGCCGTATGCTACCGGACCGACTATCGTATCGGTCGTGTATTTTTCATGGTACGTTACTTCGCCTTTCAGCTTGTTCAACTCTTCGTTGAGACGGGCTACTTCTATTTTTAATGCGGAGTTTTGTTTCTGCAACTCCATGTTTATTTCGCGCAACCCGAAATATCTCGAAACGTGTCCGGTATATGTGTAATATCGTCCTACAACCTTGTTGGCTGTCGTGAAGAACACGCTGCTCTGATAGGGATTGAAACTGAACAGCATGGTAAACGATATTGCCGCGTATATCAAGAATATGAATATGTTGCTGTGGGCAACTATAAATTCTATTAGTCTGCGCATAACGTTTTTTTCATGCTGTTCTGCATATTGCCTTTATCGCATCAGGAAGTTGAAGCGTCCTATATTTTTCAATGCTATGCCTGTTCCCTTGGCTACTGAATGTAACGGGTCTTCGGCTACATGGAACGGTATGCCTATCTTGTCGGTTAGGCGTTTGTCCAGTCCTCGCAACAATGCTCCTCCTCCTGCTATATATACGCCGTTGCGTACTACATCGGCATATACTTCGGGCGGGGTCTGCTCGAGCGCGCTCAATACGGCTGCTTCTATCTTGGAAATGGATTTCTCGAGACAGTGTGCTATTTCCTGATAGTTTATGGGTACTTCCATCGGGAGAGCGGTCATTCTGTTGGGCCCGTGTACTATGTAGTCCTCGGGCGGATTGTCGAGCTCGGTAAGGACTGAACCGACATTTATCTTTATGTCCTCGGCCGTGCGCTCGCCTATGCGTACGTTGTGCTGACGTGCTATGTATTCTTGTATGTCGGCTGTTAAATCGTCGCCTGCTATTTTTATGGATTTGTTGGACACAAGTCCTCCGAGCGATATTACGGCTATTTCTGTCGTTCCGCCGCCTATATCTACTATCATGTTCCCTTGGGGGGCTTCTACGTCCAAACCTATTCCTATGGCTGCTGCCATGGGTTCGTATATCATATATACGTCGCGGCCGCCTGCATGTTCGGCAGAGTCGCGCACGGCGCGTATTTCCACTTCACTGCTTCCCGACGGCACACATATTACCATGCGTAACGAGGGGGCGAACCACCGTTTTTTGGAGTCGATTTTCTTTACCATGCCGCGTATCATCTGCTCGGCTGCATAGAAATCGGCTATTACTCCGTCGCGCAACGGTCGTATGGTGGTTATGTTGGGATGGGTTTTTTCATGCATCTGGCGTGCTACCTCCCCTACGGCTATCAGTTTGTCGGTTCGCTTGTCGAGGGCTACTATCGAGGGTTCATCGACTAAAACCTTGCCGTTGCTTATTATTATGGTATTGGCTGTTCCGAGGTCGATGGCCAATTCCTGGGTGAATGAAAACAGTCCCATGTTTCTGGTCTTTTCTTTAGGGTATTAATGTTTGAAATGTCTTATTCCGGTGAATACCATTGCTACGCCGTTCTTGTTGCAGTATTCGACTGTCTCGCCGTCGCGTACCGACCCGCCGGGTTGTATTACGGTATCGATTCCTTCGTTGTGGGCTATTTCCACGCAGTCGGCAAACGGGAAGAAGGCATCGGATGCCATTACTGCTCCGTTCAGGTCGAATCCGAACGATTTTGCCTTGTCTATTGCATGACGGAGGGAATCGACTCGCGATGTCTGCCCTACTCCGCTTGCATACAGTTGTTTGCCTTTTGCCAATACTATGGCGTTGGATTTGCTGTGTTTTACTATTTTGTTGGCAAAGAGCAAATCTTCTGCTTCTTCGGGGGTTATTGCCTTGTCGGTTGCTTGTTTCAGTTCTTCGGGTTTCTCGATATGGAGGTCGCGCTCTTGTACCAATACGCCGTTGAGCAATGAACGGAACTGGCGTCCGGTGTTGATGCCGCTCTTTTGTACCAGTATTATGCGGTTCTTTTTCTGCTCGAGGATTTGAAGTGCGTCATCGGTATAGGACGGGGCTATTATTACTTCGAAGAATATCTTGTTTACTTCTTCGGCTGTTGCCTTATCGACTTCGGCATTGGTTATGAGTACGCCGCCGAATGCGGATACGGGATCGCCTGCCAATGCGTCTTTCCATGCTTCTACCAATACGGGACGGGATGCCAGACCGCATGCGTTGTTGTGCTTGAGTATTGCGAATGTAGTTTCGTCGAACTCGGATATAAGCGATACTGCGGCATCTATGTCGAGCAGGTTGTTGTATGATATTTCTTTTCCGTGCAACTGCGTGAACATTTCGTCGAAGTTGCCGTAGAATGCGCCTTTCTGGTGGGGGTTTTCTCCGTATCGGAGGCTTTTGGAGCCGTCGGCTGCTGCGCGGAAGGCCGAGTTTTCTTCTGCATCGAAATAGTTGAATATGGCTGTATCGTATCCGGATGATACGGCAAATGCTTCTTTGGCGAACCATTTGCGCTCGGATATTGTCGAGGCTGCTCCGTTACGGTCGAGCATCTCGGTAAGGGGTGCGTATTGTGCTTTTGATGCGACAATCACCACGTCTTTGAAATTTTTCGCTGCGGCTCTTATCAGGGAGATGCCGCCTATATCGATTTTTTCTATTATGTCCTGTTCGCTCGCTCCCGATGCCACCGTTTCGCTGAAGGGGTATAAATCGACTATTACGAGGTCTATTTCGGGTATTTCGTATTGCGCTGTCTGTTCGCGGTCTTTTTCTTCGTCTCTGCGGCTGAGTATTCCGCCGAATACTTTCGGGTGCAGTGTTTTTACTCTTCCGCCCAGAATCGAGGGATACCCGGTAAGGGTTTCTACTGCTGTACAATCTATTCCGAGAGACTCGATGAAACTTTTCGTTCCTCCCGTGGATATGAATTTAACGCCTTCGGCGTTCAACTTTTTTATTATTTCGTCTAATCCGTCTTTGTGATATACGGAGACTAATGCGCTTTTTATTTTCTTGAGTTCCGACATAGCCTTTATTGTATATATGATTTTCAGCCTGCAAAATTAAAAAATATCTCCTTATGAATTGTATTTATAATAAAGTTTTTATCGCTTGTAAGTTTTTTTGACACTCGTGATATTCCTTTATCGTATTGCATTAAGGGTTTATTATTGTATATAACGTGCTTTTTCGACTGCGGGGAGTTGTGTGCGGTCGGCTGCTTGCCGGGAAGGGGTGCCTGTATTTGTTTTACGGTTTTGTTACGGTCATAATGCACTGCTTGCAGTCAAAATCCAACCGCAAGCGGGTATTGCCGTTTTTGAGCCATAACGGGGATTTCCATTCTGCTTTTTGGTTGTTCTGCGGGCATTGTCCGAATTCTCTCCTTATGCAATATTTCGTGTGCATGAGCGGCACGCCTTTTTCGGGATTTGCCTCGTATGCCGGAGATATTGATTCTACGCCGCACTCTTTGTAGAATTGTTCTGCTGCCGTATTGTATATGTTTGCCGTATATGTCAGTTTTTTTTGCGGATATGCGGGTGTGTTGCGGATTCCGGGTTTTTCCCGTGTATATTTTTTGCTGCGAGTTGTTGTCAGATCGGCTACAGCCTTGCGCCGCAAAGCGGCAAGCTGTGATGACGGGATGAAGAGTTTTCCGGTGTCGTGGAGTATCGTCTCTTCGGCTTTGTAGCCTGTTCCTCCTAATTTGGAGAGCTGCCTGCGCTGGTTGTCGTCTTGCGGCTGCTTTGCTGCTTCGACTTGCAGGAGTGTTTCTTCGGCTTTTATCGTTATGCCTTCGTCGTCGGTAAGCTGCAATACGAGATGTCTGCCGTTATATGATAGCTCGGCGGTTATCGGGATATGGCGTTCGGCTGTCGGTTGTGAAAGTTGTTTTTCGAATTCGCTGTCGTAATTGCGGTATACTTCTGTTCCTTGCGGCAGTTTTTTTTCTTCGGCCGGGTATATTGTATCTTCCGATACTCTGTTCACTCTGAACCCGCCTACTTCGCCTTGGGGTGTTTTATAAAGTACTCCGTCGCCATTGTGCATTACGGAGGCGTTTGTCAGTTTTAATCCCCGGCCATTTGTACCGGTAAGGGTTCCGATATATTCGCCCGTGGATTTGGGTGTGAATCGGGACGATATTGTCTTGAACGACGGCATGTCGCTGAAATACGGCGTGAAACCTCGATTGAAACTTTTATTCGGGTCGGGAGTGAATTTTATTTTGCTTTTCCCGGCTGACGAGCGTCGATATTCGGAACGGCGGGCAAATATTCCGTCGAGCAACTGTCGGTAATATGCCGTTATGTTTTTTACATAGGCGGCGTCTTTTAACCGTCCTTCTATTTTGAGAGAGGTTACTCCGGCATCGAGCAATTCTTCTAAATATTCGCCGCGATTCATATCTTTGAGCGACAGCAGGTATGCTTCTTTTACGAGCGTATTTCCTTGTGCATCGGAGAGTTCGTAGGGCAGACGGCAGCATTGTGCACATTCTCCGCGATTGGCACTTCTGCCGCTAAGGGCTCTGCTCAGGTAACATCGGCCGCTGTAACTTACGCACAGAGCTCCGTGTATGAAGACTTCCAGCGGGACGTCGGTATTGTCGGCTATCTCTTTTATTTTTTTCAGCGTGAGTTCCCGTGCGAGCACTACTTGCGTGAATCCGGCTTCTTGCAGGAAACGGACTTTTTGTATTGAGTCGTTATCGCATTGGGTACTTGCATGGAGGGGTATGGGCGGAATATCGAGTTTCATTATGGCCATATCCTGTATTATCAGGGCATCGACTCCTGCCCGGTACAGGTCGTGAATTATCTTTTCTGCTTCGGCAAGTTCGTCGTCGCGGAGTATAGTGTTGAGTGCAACATATACTTTTACCCGATAGAAGTGCGCGTATTCTACTAACGTGGCTATGTCGTCTATTGTATTGCCGGCGGCAGCTCTTGCTCCGAAGCGCGGCGCACCGATATATACGGCGTCTGCACCGTGCAGTATCGCTTCTTTTGCGGTGGCTATATCGCGTGCGGGCGACAACAACTCTATTGGCCGTCTCTCGCGCATCGCCTTACTTGATTGTTTTTATGTCGTACGGGGTTTCTTGATATACGAAATAGTTCAGCCAGTTGGTGAACAGAAGGTTTGCGTGTGCTCTCCACCTTACGACGGGTTCGCGTGTCGGGTCGTCGTCGGGGAAATAGTTTTCGGGGACTTGTATGGGCAACCCTTTTTCCTTGTCGCGGAAATATTCGTCGCGCAACGTGTTGGGTGAGTATTCGGAATGTCCCGTTACATAGACTTCGCGTCCGCCGCGTGCCATTATCATATAGACTCCTGCTCCGGGACTTTCGGAGAGTATAGTCAGCTCGGGGTGTTTTATTATGTCCTCGCGCCGTATTTCGGAATGTCGGCTGTGGGGTACATAGAATTCATCGTCGAATCCGCGGAATATGGGGTTTTGCTTGTCGTTTACCGTATGTTTGAATACGCCGAAACGTTTCGACGAGAGTTGGTACTTGGGTATGCCGTAATAGTGATACAGTGCGGCTTGTGCTGCCCAGCAGATATAGAATGTGGATGTTACGTGCGTACGCGCCCAATCCATTATCTCCTTTAACTCTTCCCAGTAATTGACCTGCTCGTAATCGAGTTGCTCGACGGGGGCTCCTGTTATTATCATCCCGTCGTATGTATCGCCTTTGATTGTATTGAAGTCCTTGTAAAAGGCCATCATGTGTTCTATCGGGGTGTTTTTTGATACATGTCCGGAGATTTTCATCAAATCGACTTCTATCTGCAACGGGGTATTGGAGAGGAGCCTTATCAAATCGGTCTCGGTGGTTATCTTCAGCGGCATGAGGTTGAGGATAACCAGACGCAGGGGGCGTATGTCCTGTGTCTCTGCTCGCTGGGAGTCCATTACGAATATGTTCTCCTGCTTCAGCAACTCTACTGCCGGCAGGTTTACGGGTATGGTTAATGGCATATTTATCAGAACAGGTATCCGAATCCGAGGTTCAGATATACATTGTACATATTGAAACTTAATGCCGTAAAGTTTTTGTCGAACAACGGCACGCATCCCCACGCCAAATCGCCGTATATGAGCAGATGCTTGTATGCCACGAAATCGGCACCGACCAATACGCCTGCGTCAATCTTGCGCATGTCTTCGGAGAAATCGTACGGTGCATCGACGTTGTCTATCCTCTCGCCTATCGGCGAACCGTCGTGCATGTATCCGTTGTATGCGTTGCCCGAGAACTCTCCATCTACCATAAATGACATGTATCCGCCGAATCGGAGAGACCAGCGTTTGGATATGTCATATACTGCGGCTACGGGGATTGTTATATAGCTGTTTTTTACTTTTGTCTCGACGTTACCGGTAAAGACGCCTTCTATCGGTGCGCCTTCGTACTGAAGGAGTATCTGGTAGTTTTTTACTGTTGCATCGGTGGACATTCCTTTTACTTCGAATCGGATTCCGGCCATGAGTCCCCATTTTTCATTGAAGTTGCGTTTTACGTCTCCTTCTATCGAGAATGCGAATGTGGGCTTGAATACGTTTATTGCGCGTATCTCGGCCGGCAGTCCCATCGGCGATGTTCCGCCGAGGTTTATCCCGGCTTTTGCACTGAACTCGAAATTTTTTGCTTCTGCGGTGTTAAATGCTGCCGATATTATAAGCAGGATTATCGCTATTATGCTGTTTTTTGTCATCTTCCTTATTTTTTATTGTCTTTACATATTAGAGTCTTCGGAACTTGAATCGCCTGTATCAGGGTCGGTCGGACAGCACTCCAACGTTACATTGTCTACCCACATTATGTTTCCCAAACCTCCTATGAAACTGGCTCCGTAATAACTTGACGAGAAGACTATGGCCAGACTGTACTCATATTTCGCCAACCTGACGGGATCGACTTCTTCGGTATATGTAAAGGGTATCTCCTTGTAAACATAGGTATCGCCGTCGGTTCCGTACTTATCGTCATCGGTAAGTATCGCCCGGCCTACTTCTGCCGCGCTCGAAAGGATATTGCTGCCATCGAGGTAGTTCCGGCCTTCGGGGTCGATTTGTGCAGCCTTTACGTTATCGAAGAGTATGGCATATGCGGCACAATAATCACGAGTATCTCCTGTTATCGGGTCGGCATACAATCCGGTTTTTTTTCCGTCGGAGTCATACGTGTACATAGGCTCTGCTGTCTTGTACTTGAAGAAGAACTTTAATGTTTTCGGCTTTTTGTTGAATGGCAAACCGAAACGGGTTGCTTTCATCGGCTCGCGCATTATGTTTATCCCTTTGCCTGAGAATTCGCCTATAAAGAGGCTGCCGGCTGCTATGGGACTCCCCTGCCCTGCGGGACCTACCCAGAGGGTTTGCATGCATGCGGCATATAGCCCTTCTTGGCAATCGCCTGTCTTAAAGGTTGGGTATCCGTTTGCCGGAGCTTTGGAATTTGCTATTGCATATCCTGCGTTTCCTGATGCCCACATGTAAAGATTGGTTATCTCGCCGTATCCGTTATCTACGCGTTCGAAACACTCTTCGTAGTTCCGGGTGCTGCTCTTTTTCTCCCAATAGTCGAAATTATATTGGATGGGGAGCTCCATCGCCGCGAATATTACTCGGTATATTTTGCTCCATTTTCCGTCTTCGGATACGACTTTTACGTTTTGCGGCGTTGTAAAGTCGGTTATGTCGCCTCCTTCTACTATTCGGGCTCCTTCGGATAGTGTATATATGGGGGTTATGTTGCTTACGTTAAAGGTGGGTTCTACGAATACAGTTACGGAATTCAAATCTATTTTCTTTGTCAATACGCTGTTATTGGCGTCTCCGCTTAATACTACGTCCAATATGTCTGCTTCTGCGTTTGGCAACTCGTCCTTTATGCAGCCGACCAGTGCGATTGTCATAAACATAAATGCAGCCAAACGCATTAATTCATTTTTCAGAAGTTTCATATGATTGTTTTTTTGAATCGGTGCGCAAAGGTACGCATTTTTCGGATATTTGTTCTATTTTTATCGTGCAATTAACACTCTATTGTCTGTAAACAACTATTTATCAAATATATATGCCAGTATAAAAATATGGTAATTTGAATAAAAAAAGAGGAATATCAGTAGTGGATATTCCTCTTTTTGCTGTTATTTATTTTAACAGTTTACTGTTTTAACGTCATTTTTTACTGCTATATTATGTATTGCGAACTTATCGACTCGTTGTTATGTGCGCGTCGTATTGTCTCGGCAAACATGTCGGCGATGCTTATTATATGTACTTTGGGACAGTTTTTGTTGAACGGTATGCTGTCGGTAAATATCATCTCGGTCATCTTGGAATCGGTTACACGTTGGGATGCCGGGTCGGACATTACTGCATGGCTGGCCAACGCACGTACCGATTTCGCTCCACGGTCTATCATAAGGTCGGCTGCTTTTGTTATTGTTCCTGCGGTATCGACCATGTCATCGACGAGTATTACGTTTTTGTCCTGTACGTCGCCTATTACGGTCATGCTTTCTACTTCGTTGGCTTTTGCTCTTGACTTGTGGCACAGTACCAATGGTACTCCGAAATATTTGGCATATGAGTTGGCTCGTTTTGAACCGCCTACGTCGGGCGACGCTATTACCATGTCTTTGAGTTTGAGGGATGCTATGTATTTTACAAACTCGGACGATGCGTAAAGGTGATCAACGGGTACATTGAAGAACCCTTGTATTTGGTCGGCATGCAAATCCATGGTTATCAAGCGGTCTATTCCGGCAACGCTCAACAGGTCGGCTATCAGTTTTGCGGCTATGGATACGCGCGGCTTGTCTTTTCTGTCCTGACGGGCCCATCCGAAATACGGAACTACGGCTATTACCGATTCTGCCGATGCGCGTTTTGCCGCGTCTATCATCAACAGCAATTCCATAAGGTTGTCGGAATTGGGGAATGTCGATTGTACGAGATAGACTTCGCACCCTCTTATTGATTCCTCGAACGATACTACAAACTCGCCGTCGGCAAAATGCTGTATATTCATATTTCCGAGCGGACACCCTAAACTTTTGCATATTTTTTCAGCCAATTGGCGGGTATTTGTTCCTGCAAATACTTTCACCGGTGCTTCTTTTGCCATATAGATTTTTCTGGTTTTTACCGTTTGTTTTCGTTTATTATTGTTTCGAACTGCAAAAGTAATAATTTACCGCGGTTCTTTTTATTATATTTTTCTATTTTTTTCTAACACATTTCCAAATAACTGTACTGTAAGGGGATGCGTTTATTCTGAATGTTCCGTCGGGGCGTATTTCGGCTTGCCGTGTTTCTCCGTTCATAAGTTCGGTACACCGGTATTC
>JADIMW010000050.1 GCA_017694415.1 Candidatus Caccoplasma merdipullorum | reverse complement strand
TATATGTTCCGGTTACCGTACGCCTTATGTTGTTGTTCTGGTTGAGCAGGTCGTAGGCGCGCACTATAAGCGAGGCTTGTTTGTTCTTGAGGAACTGCCACGAGAGCTGGGCGTTCCATACCCAATACTGTTTGTCGTACCCTTCGCTGTATCCTGCCGTGGCGGTATAGGTTACGTCGCTGGTTAGGGTAAGGTCGCCCGGAATGTACAGGGTCGTGTTGAATGTACCGCCGTAATCGAAAACATTCTGGTCGTTGGAACTTTGCATAGTGTTTTTCGTGCGTGAATATTTTCCGTTTGCACGCAGCCCGAGGTCGATATAGTCGGAGCGGAACGTAAATCCCAACCGTTCGGTTATGCCGAGCGTTTTCGATATGTTCTTTTCGTTATTGAGAAATCCTATCTGGTTCTGGTAGCTAAGGCGGGTAAAAGTGTTGAATGCGAACTTGCGGTTCTTGAACGGCATGTTCAACAAGTTCATGGCCGACACGTTCCAATCGCCCGATTCGTTTACGGGACGGGTTATCTGTATTCCTTCGTCGGTATATTCCGTCGTGTTTATTATGCCGTTTATTACATAGCTGGCATTAAGCACGGTCATCACGGCACGCTGCGTTTTGGAATCGTAATTATTGTATCTCAACCGAAGCGAATTGTCGTACGATGCTTTCAGGTTGGGGTTTCCTTCGGTGCGTCTCAACGGGTCGGAAATGCTCTGGCTGGGCTGCAACTGCGATACGGAGGGTTGCTGTGTGCGTCCGTTATAGTCGATTCGCAGGCTGCGGGTCTCGCTCATCTTGTAGCGGTAACGCAAAAACGGAGAGAAATTGTACTGCATCTTTCCCTTTACGTCGCGAGCGGCATCTATCAGGTTGCGCGACTCGGATTTTGAAGGTTCGAAATCCATACCCACGTTATATCGCATCTTGTCGTATTTTCCGGATATGGCGGTCGAGACCTTGTGCCGCTGGAACGTATTGCGGAAACTGTTGCTGTAATCTTCATTTATCGAACCGATTGTCCCGTCGGGGGCAATGTTGTACGAGAGTTTGTCGGCGTACGTGAAACTTATCCTGTAATCGTACGTGAGCGACCACGAGGTATGTTTGTTTATCGGCTCGATATACGATGCGCGGATTCCCACGTTTCCTCCCCAACTGTGGTTGTCGTCTTTCAAATCGAGTTGTTCTATTGTTTCGGTTTTGAAATATTCGGTTCGGTTATAGCTGTATCCGTCCTCGCGGCTGTCGTTGTATCCGTAATTAAGGCTGAACGATATTCTGCGCCCCTGTTTGCTGCGGAACAGGCGGCTCATGCGCAGACGCCCTGAAATATCCACTCCGTCGCCGCGGCTGTACGAATCGAGCGAACCGACGGTTATCGTATCGGCAACAGCCATAGGATCGACGGTGTTAAGCCCGTATGAGAGCGACGCGCTGCTGCTCGCCATATCGGAATGGTTATATTTGAAACGGGGATGGAATTCCACCCGCGTAAACTCGTCGGGAGTCCAGTCGAAGCGGAAATTCATCTCTACGTTATGGCTCTTGTTAAGGTTGTCCTTTATCGAGTTGTCGTACGACGTGCTGTCAATGGCGAGAAAATCCTGCCTGTCGCTGCGTTCGTATAGGTCGAGGTGCGAGAAGGCGTATTTTATGTCGCCGCCGGCCTTGAACTTTTCGTTTTGGTTTATATTGAAGTTGAACCCTGCAACGGACGAAGTGTTGATACCGGAATTATTGTTTCCCGATGAACGTGCACGGCGCGAACTTCCCGAAAACATCGTCGCCCCATAGTCGCCCGCACCCATATTGTTTACGTTGTTGGCCGATGCGATTATCGAAAACTGGTTTTTGTCGATAAAGCGGTTAGCCATAAGGTTGGCTTCGAAACGTCCGTCCGTTCCGCCGCCGGCCTGAAAATTGCCGAACCACCCGTTTTTCATTCCCTTTTTAACGGTAAGGTTTATTACGGTTTCGTCCTCCCCGTCGTCCACACCCGAGAAACGCGCCTCATCCGACTGCCGGTCTATTACCTGCAACTTGTCCACCATGCTTGCGGGAAGGTTCTTGCTGGCCACCTTCGGGTCGTCGGAGAAAAACTCTTCGCCGTCCACAAGTATTTTGGTTATCTGCTTGCCGTTTACGGTTATCTGGCCCGATTCATCCACCTCAACTCCCGGCATGTTTTTTATAAGATCCTCTACCACGGCACTGGCCTGCGGCTTATACGAATCGGCATTGAACTCGAGGGTATCCTCTTTCACCACCACTTCGGGAGCTTTCCCGATTATAACGGCTTCGCTCAACAATATGTCGGTCGGCTGCATCTCCACCTGCCCCATGTTCGCCGACGGAGCATCGGGAGTCAGGCGGACATTCTCCGTTAAGGTTTTGTATCCGACATACGAAAACTGCACTATATACGAACCGAAAGGGAGACCCGCCACACGGAAACGTCCCTGCATCGACGAAGTCGCGCCTTTTACCAGCGTGCTGTCCTTCGGGTGCAGCACCTTTACTACAAGTTGCGGCAGCGGTTCGCCGAACTCGTCCTTTACGCTGCCGTAAACCGACGTGGAACCGTTCTGCGCACCACCAACAAGCGGAAAAGCCGACAGCAAGAATATAAAGATATATAGTAGTGTAAAATATTTGCTCATATATTAATATTGACATTCAAAACAAAAAAGGTTTAAACGGAAACAAAAATTTAGACACATCCCGTTCGCTTATAACAAAAGAATAAAAAATTCAATAAATCTTTGCATTTGAAATATATATGGCATACCTTTGCCGTCCTAAACCAATCCATATTGCAAAAGAGGAATTTTTCAGAAGCCAAAAGCAGAAACCGTCCTGATTTATACGCAATTTGCAAACAAAATACATAATGAAAAAACTGTTTCTAATAACGTTTCTTGCCGTGTTTATGTTATCGTGTACCGACAAGAAATACGATTTCGAAAACATGTCGGAAGATGTTCATCTGTTCGATAACGGAGTCTATTTCCCGTTACTGACTACCGACGTTCCGTTCAGCCGCATGATAGAAGGGTATGAAGACAACATAGGCCTTCAGGCAGACGGAATATACTTCATCCACTCCAACCCCGGCAACGTGGACATAAAAGAAGAGATATACACGACAGGGGATGTATTGACCGACCAGTCGGAAATCTCATTCTCGGGCATTCCCGATTTTCTGTGCGACGACAACGTAAACCTCAATCTGGCAAACCCGGCCTTTCTTGCAAGAATAGAAAACAACGGCAACGTTTATCCTTTCTGGGCAGATATAGCCCTGACGCCTTTATACAACGACGGCACAAGAGGTCAAAAAATAAACATACAGCGGATAAATTTCGAGGATGCCGGTATAATGAACATATATATAGCAAAAGAGAGAATACCGCGAATCGAAAGCATGGGATACACCCTTGTCGAGTGTCCCGAAATGAACAATATATTTCACAAGATTCCTCAAAAAATATTGGTTGATGTAACGGCATCGTCGCCCATAACCGGCATGTCCGGCACGATAGACATGCACATATCGTACAATTTCGACCTGCCTTTGTCGGTAGAAAGAGGTACGACCTTGAAATACGTAACGCAGGAAGACGGCCTCTCCGACGTATTCGATGTAGTTGCAGTATCGGAACTGACGCTCATAGCCAACTGCATAAACTACTATCCCATGGATATAGAACTCGATGCACGCCCGTACGATGCCGAAGGCAACCCCATTACCGACATAGAGGTAACGGTCGAAGGCGTTGTCCGCAGTTCGCTCACAAACGAGCCGGTTGCAGACATACAACCGTCGCGCTCTACCATATATATAAAACTGAACGAACTCACCCCCGGCAGAATTACCGATATAGACGGATTCGACTTGGACTTAAATGCATCTTTCCCCGCCAGCGGCTCGATGACAAAATGGGAAAACATAATCATAAATCTGGTGGCCGACGCCCCGAGCGGAGTAGATATTATAACTGACTGACAATCGAAATGAGGAACAAAATGAACAATATACGAACCAAAATAACAGCAACGGTATTAACCGCACTGCTTACCGTTTCAGCAACAGCACAGTCAATCCGTTCGTCCTACTTTCTGGAAACGATGCCGGGACGCCACAAATTCAACCCTGCGATGACAGGGAATTACGGATATGTGGGATTTCCGGCACTGTCGGGGATTTCGATAAACGCAAGCACCAATTTCGGGGCATCCACGTTTTTCTATCCCGGAGAAGACGGAAAACTGCACAACTTCCTAAACCAATCGGTACAGGCCGACGAGTTCCTCGGTAAGCTGAAAAACACCAGCAAACTCAACATGTCGATAGACATGTCCATTATCTCCGCAGGATTCAAAGCGTTCGGCGGATACAACACTCTCGACATATCGCTGCACACAAATACCCAAATGCAAATGCCGAAAGAGTTGTTCGAATTTTTTAAAGTCGGCAGGACGAATACTACAGGCGCAACCCAATACGACATGAGCGGTGTGAAGGCCGAAGCCTCCGCATATATGGACATAGCATTGGGACATGCGCGAAAAATAAACGAGCAATGGGAAGTCGGAGCTAAAATAAAAGGGATAATAGGGATAGGACACGCCCGCGCCGACATAAGCAAGTTAGATGTTACCATGGAACAAAACCGTTGGATAATAGAGAGCATGGGAACAGTAGATATATCGTTTCCGGGAATACAGCCCAAAACGAGCATCTCCACCGATGCAAACGGTAACGTTCGCGAAGTAATAGACGGCTTCGAAATGGACGGATACAGCTTCGGCATACAAGGCGGAGGAATCGGGTTCGACCTCGGAGCGGTTTACCGTCCAATAAAAGACCTCGCCATATCGGTTGCCGTAACCGACATAGGTTTTATCCACTGGAAAAACAACCAGTCGTACAAAACATTAGAAGACAAAATAGTTTACAGCGGTATGGACGAGACACAAGAAGGCATCAACGGCGAAGACCTCGTTGAGAACTTCGAATCCCTTACCAAGCTGGAAGCGACAGACAAAAGCAGCATAAACAGGGCATTACGGGCATCGCTTAACATAGGGGCTGAATATTCGTTCCTCAACAACATAATATCGTTAGGCATACTGTCGCATTCAACCTTCGGTCCCGTAACCTATACCGAAGGAACATTCGTCGCAAACATACGAGCACCCAAAGCCTTCGCCATGTCGCTCAACGGAACAATATCGAACATGGGAGGATCGTTCGGGGCACTGTTGAATTTCTGTCCGAAAGGATTCAACTTTTTCGTGGGTGTCGATTGTTATCCCGGACTCAAAGTATCGCCGCAATTCATACCGGTAAACAAACTGAATGCAAACCTGTCGTTAGGATTGAACTTCACATTCGGCGAGAAAGTTCTCTAACCCGAAATATTTAATTCAACAAATATGCCGCAAGTTTGTGCTTGCGGCATATTTATCATATCTTTGTAAAGATAAAACCGACGGCACTGAATACAAAAGCCGACAGGGAAGTTGCGATACGGACAAAACCGATACGGCAAAAAAGAGCCGTACGGCTAAAGTTCCATGACGGAACAAGTCGGGAAAAGCCGGAACATGACAACGGAAAGAAACACAATAAAAAACACGAATATGAAAAAAGCCCTGATAACCGGTATTACAGGACAGGACGGCTCATACCTCGCTGAGTTCCTGCTTCAAAAAGAGTACGAAGTACACGGAATCATACGACGCTCCTCATCCTTCAACACGGGCAGAATAGAACACTTGTATCTGGACGAGTGGGTTCGAGACATGAAACAAAAACGGACAATCGACCTGCACTACGGCGACCTTACCGATTCAAGTTCGCTGATACGCATAATACAGACCGTACGTCCCGACGAAATATACAATCTTGCGGCGCAAAGCCATGTAAAAGTATCGTTCGACGTACCCGAATATACAGCCGAGACCGATGCCGTAGGAACACTCAGGATGCTCGAAGCCGTAAGAATCCTCGGCATGGAAAAGACCACACGCATATATCAGGCATCCACATCGGAACTCTTCGGCAAGGTACAGGAGATACCGCAAAAGGAAACAACGCCGTTCTATCCCCGCAGTCCGTACGGAGTAGCCAAGCAATACGGATTCTGGATAACCAAGAACTACCGCGAGAGCTACGGCATGTTCGCCGTAAACGGCATACTCTTCAATCACGAAAGCGAACGTCGCGGAGAAACATTCGTAACAAGAAAGATAACCCTCGCAGCTGCCCGCATAGCACAAGGAGAACAGGACAAGCTCTACCTCGGCAATCTCGATGCCCGCCGCGACTGGGGATATGCAAAAGACTATGTGGAGTGCATGTGGCTGATACTCCAGCACGACACTCCCGAAGACTTCGTAATAGCCACAGGCGAGATGCACACCGTAAGAGAATTCGCCACCCTCGCCTTTAAGGAAGCAGGCATCGAACTGCACTGGGAAGGAGAAGGCATAAACGAAAAAGGGATAGACATTGCCACAGGCAAAGTGCTTGTAGAAGTAGATCCGAAATATTTCCGTCCGGCAGAAGTAGAACAGCTGCTCGGCGACCCGACCAAAGCAAAAACGCTGCTCGGCTGGAATCCGCGCAAAACGTCGTTCGAAGAACTGGTAAAAATAATGGTGCGCCACGACATGGAAAAAGTACGCAGGATGATTGCCGTAAAGCACTGACAAGAGAAAAAAGAAAATGGAAAAAAACTCCAAGATATACGTAGCAGGACACCGCGGACTCGTAGGCTCGGCAATATGGAAAACCCTCCAAAAGAAAGGATATGACAATTTAATCGGGCGCACCCATAAGGAAACAGATCTGCTCGACCCGATTGCCGTGCGCGAACTGTTCGACAAAGAACAGCCGGAATACGTCTTCCTCGCAGCAGCATTCGTAGGCGGCATAATGGCCAACAGCATATACCGCGCCGACTTCATATACAAGAACCTGCAGATACAGCAGAACATAATAGGCGAAAGCTACCGCCACGGCGTGAAGAAGCTCCTCTTTCTCGGCAGCACGTGCATATACCCGCGCGATGCAGTCCAGCCGATGAAAGAAGAAGCGCTGCTCACATCGCCGTTGGAATACACCAACGAACCGTATGCTATTGCAAAGATTGCCGGCCTGAAGATGTGCGAAAGTTTCAACCTGCAATACGGCACCAACTACATAGCGGTAATGCCAACCAACCTGTACGGGCCCAACGACAATTTCGATTTGGAAAAGAGCCATGTACTTCCCGCCATGATACGCAAGATACACCTTGCCAAAAGCCTGACAGAAGGAGACATGGCATCGGTCAGGGACGACCTCGACAAACGTCCCGTAGAAGGAATAACAGGAAAAAACAGCGATGCGGAGGTAATCGCCCTGTTGAAAAAATACGGCATAGAAAAAGGGAAAATAACACTGTGGGGAACAGGCACTCCTCTGCGCGAATTCCTGTGGAGCGAAGACATGGCCGACGCCTGCGTGTTCCTGATGGAAAACATCGATTTCAAAGACACCTTTACCCCGGGAGATAAAGAGATTCGCAACTGCCACATAAACATAGGCACAGGCAAAGAACTTACCATAAGGGAACTGGCAGAGCTAATCAAAAAGACGGTAGGATTCGGAGGAGAACTCTGCTTCGATTCGTCGAAACCCGACGGGACGATGCGCAAACTTACCGACCCGTCGAAACTAAACGCCCTCGGCTGGAGGCACAAGATAGAGATAGACGAAGGCGTGGCGACGATGTACCGCTGGTATCTCGAAGGAGAAGCCAACCGTTAAGGACAGAGGGGAATAAAACAACCGACAGACTTAAAATAGCAGAGGGGAGGCGGATTAGTGTCGCCTCCCCTCTGTTGTCATATACAGGCTATCCTATTTGTTTACCTTCAGCACGTCGCCCTCGACAGGCACATAATCGCCCCCCTTCTTGTTGAGTTTGTACAACGAAGCGAGTTTCATTCCGTACCTTTGCGAAATCGAATACATCGACTCGCCCGCGGCAACGGTATGTTCCTTGAATTTCGGGTCGGCATATTTGTTCTTCTCCTGCAAATAAATCACCATACCGTCGTAAAGCGGATATTCGCGGGGAATTTCGTTATACGCAGCCAGTTTCTTTACTTTTATCTTGAACTCCTTCGCTATGTCGAGAAGCGTCTCCCCTTCGCGAGCCTCCACATAAAGAAGCCCCGATGAAATATACGGCGTATGCGGCAGCACCTCATGTTCCTTACTCTTTTCCTTCTTTCTCCCCTCCTTCACCACGTCGTATTTATAAAGTTCGTAAGTCTCGATAATATCTATCAGCTTGCTTGCATACGCCTTGTCGGTTGCATACCCGCACTTTTTCAGACCTACAGCCCAACCGCGATAATCGGTAATCTTCAAATCGAACAACGGAGCATAACGGGCGCGGGTGGTAAGGAACAGCGAATGGTCTTCGTACGACTCCATCGGGTCGTCATACTTGCGGAAGCATTCCCCTTTCTCATCATCGTCGTGATACACCTTGTCGCCCCGCCACACGGTATGGCACTTTATCCCGAAATGGTTGTTCGACTTGCGGGCAAGCTCGCTGCGTCCGGCTCCCGACTCCAACAACCCCTGTGCAAGAGTTATGCTGGCCGGAATCTTGTACCGCTTCTGCTGATTGACGGCCTCATCCTTATACTTGTCGATATAATCGAGATAGAGTTTGTTCTTATAGTTCTGCGC
>JADIMW010000049.1 GCA_017694415.1 Candidatus Caccoplasma merdipullorum | reverse complement strand
TAGTGGCAGTTCCTACTACTGCTGGTACCGGTTCCGAAGTTACCAGATATGCCGTGGCAACGGATACCGAAAACGACAGGAAGTTGCTTGTGAGTACCCCTTTGCTGTTGCCTGCATTGGCAATAGTGGATTATCGGGCGGGACTTACTACGCCGCCGTCGGTAAAGGCTTCATCGGGTATAGATGCGCTAACACATGCCATTGAAGCATATATTTCCCGGAAATCCAATCCCGTTACCGACGATTTGGCTGCGGCGGCAGTGCGGCGCATAACAAAAAACATTGTCAGTTTCGTAATGCAAAACGACGCGGAAGCGGGTCGTGAAATGGCTGTCGCAGCACTCGAAGCCGGAATATGTATAAATAATTCGAGCGTAACACTTGTGCATGGAATGAGCCGCCCGATAGGTGCTCTGTTTCATATACCGCACGGTTTGTCGAACGCCATGCTGTTGCCGGTATGTTTAAAGGATATGGCTGTTACGGCATTGCCGCGCTTGTCGCGCTTGTCTAAACAGTCCGGCATTGCAGATGATAATGACGGGGAAGATGTGGCCGTTGGAAAACTACTCGACAGCGTTAATCGGATATGCTCCGATTGCAGAATCCCGTCAATGCGGGAGTATGGCGTGGAAGAGCCCGATTTCCTGAATTCGATAGACAAAATGTCGTCCGATGCCATAGCAAGCGGCAGCCCCTCTAATGCCCCCGGCAGCTATACCGCAGCAGATTGCCGCCGACTCTATCTCGAAGCATATTACCGATAAATTTCAGAACGGAATACATTATGAAGAAAATAGAGCAGATAATAAGTCTTCTTACATGTGTATTGCTTATGTTGGCTGTTGCAATTAATCGCGACGGCAGGGTATTCGGTTACGATGTTGTAAGTGAAGAACCCGGGGAAAATATGTCCGCCATATATGAGAAAGACGGTTATATAGTTGTCTCTACAAAAGAAATAGGGAAGGGTATAGTCGGGTATGGAGGCCCGGTACCTCTCGACATATATATAGAAGA
This sequence comes from Candidatus Caccoplasma merdipullorum, assembly GCA_017694415.1. Classification (GTDB taxonomy): domain Bacteria; phylum Bacteroidota; class Bacteroidia; order Bacteroidales; family G3-4614; genus Caccoplasma_A; species Caccoplasma_A merdipullorum. The sequence goes on along the minus strand of JADIMW010000049.1, from coordinate 9,503 downwards.
CGGAAAGATTGCAAAAGTAGTTCCCGGCAAAAATTCCGAATCTCCGCGATATTTCAATACTCTTGCAGAGTCGGGATTCATCGACAGTTGGAACGGCCTTTCTCTTGCCGATGCCTTGAACTTGACTCCCGATGCCGTATCGGGTGCAACATTTTCATCCACAGCTGTATCTTCCGGCGTGGCGTGCGGCATATCGTATTATCTCGATAATCCTGTTTCCGTTTCAAAAGCATCCGACCAATTAACCGAACCCAAACAGATAGCTGCAGTAATCGTAGTGCTCTCTGCGGCAATTATACCGCTGTTCTATAAAAACCGCAAATACAGAATAGTGCAGCAGGTGCTGAATATCGCCGTACTCGGGTTCTGGACAGGCAGTTTCATTTCGTTGTCGTTGATAACATCGTATCTATCAAACGGAATGAATATTGCCGTTTCGATAGTTCCGGTATTATTGCTTGCCGTAGCCTTTATAATGCCGTTATTCGGTAAAAAAAACCACTATTGCAACTGGGTATGTCCAATGGGGTCCATGCAGGAACTGGCTGGGCAGATAATCCCTTTTAAACTGAAAATATCGCAGCGCACGGCAAAATATTTAAATGTGTTCCGCGAAATATTGTGGTTTGCGATAATGTTTGTCATGTGGACGGGAACAGGGTTCGCCGTTATGGACTACGAGCCGTTTACGGCATTTATGTTTAAACAGGCGGCTCCGGCGGTATTGGCTATATGCATTGCGTTTGTGTTGCTTTCGTTTGTGGTGGTGCGGCCGTATTGCCGTTTCGTATGTCCTACCGGAACGCTTATGAAAATGTCGGAGAAGAACAATTAGAAATACAATAACGAACAGACATTATGGAAACATCCAAAGTTTTAAATTTGATACTTGCCGTAGCATTGGTAGTGTTATCGGTAAAAATAACATTTCTCGATTCCGATAAGGGCGGAGGTGCTGCAAACGGAGAATGTGATACGGCACAAATAGTTCTCGACAACATAATGACCCGTACAAGTATAAGGGACTATACACAACAAAAGGTGGAGAAAGAGAAAATCGAAACTATACTTCGGGCGGGTATGGCGGCACCCACTGCACGGAACTGTCAGCCGTGGAGTTTTGTGGTAATCGACAATGAAGAGATGTTGCAGAAAATTGCCGAAGTTATGCCGAATGCAAAAATGACAAGCAAGGCTTCATTTGCAGTTGCAGTATGCGGAAACATGGACAAGGCAATGGAGGGAGACGGCCGTGAATATTGGGTGCAGGACGTATCGGCAGTATCGGAAAACATACTGCTTGCAGCGCACGGAATGGGATTGGGTGCCGTATGGACAGGTGTCTATCCCATAAAGGCACGCATGCAAAGCCTTTCCGACCTCCTCTCTTTACCCGAAAATATCGTCCCGTTTTGCGTAATACCTGTTGGATACCCGGCTGAATCGCCGCTGCCTAAAGACAAATGGAAACCCGAGAATGTTCATTACAACACATGGCAATAACAGCACCGGAACGAACGTTTATATAAAATCGGGGATGAGATATGGGAAAGGAAATAGAGCGAAAATTTAAAGTAATCGGAACAGCGTATAAAACCGAAAGCATATCGTCGGCAATATATAAGCAGGGGTATCTTTCGGTCGATAAGGAACGGACTGTAAGGGTTCGTGTTGTCGGCGACAAGGCTTTCCTTACCATAAAAGGGCAAAACTGCGGTATAGTACGGAATGAGTTCGAATATGAAATACCGGTGGCAGATGCCGAAATAATGCTGAACGAGAACTGCCTGCAACCTGTAATAGAGAAAGTGCGTCATATCTGTATTGCATCCGACGGACACAAATGGGAGATAGATGAGTTTGCCGGAGAAAACGCCGGACTTGTAGTGGCTGAAGTGGAACTCGGCTCTCAATACGAAAGGGTTGAACTGCCTGAGTGGTGTGGGGAAGAAGTTTCAGACGATGTACGGTATTACAATTCAAACTTGATAAAGCACCCTTACAGGACATGGGAAAAAAACGACCGAGAATGATTTCCGTTGCCGGAACTCGACAGGGCTTTGGAGAATGATATGGTACAAGCAACTTGTCGCGTGTCGTGCCGGTTTTAATAATTAAACACGATAGGGCAGAGGCTTTCCTTTGAGTTATGATTCCCGTTATCTGAACAGTTACATAATGTTGTGTCTATTGTCCAAGTGAATATATAATACGAGTTTTAGAACAAAAAGGGTCGGTTATTTTTTCTTATCTTTGTCCTCGTTCAAAAAGAGGGGGCAGAATTTGCTGTGTTTGTGGACAGTCTTTGACTAACGTCGAAAATAAGCAGCACTCGGCATAATCAAAACAAAAGTTTTGCTTCTGCACTCGTTTGCATAATCTTTGACTAACGTCGAAGATAGATTGCGGCTCGGCATAGCCAAACGTGAAAACTTTGTTTTCATATTTGTCTCTGCGCTCGCCTATTGGAATCTTTGACTAACGTCGAAGATAGATTGCGGCTCGGCATAGCCAAACGTGAAAACTTTGTTTTCATATTTGTCTCTGCGCTCGCCTTTCACTACTTTGACTTTCAGTCGAAGATAGGATTCGGCTCGGCATAGCAACCCGAAAACTTCGTTTCCTGTTTGTCTCTGCGCTCGCCTTTCACTATCTTTGCATCCCGTTAAGCAATTGAGATGAATAAGCGGATAAATATATTTGCAACACTTATTATACTCTTTCTTTCTCTATCGTCTGCATCGTTCGGGCAGATAACTTCCGTATCGGGAATTGTCGTGGATTCTTTAACGAATGAACCGATGCCTTTTGTTTCGGTATATTTCAGAGGTACTCAAACCGTTGCCATGACCGATGAGGTGGGATATTTTTCATTAAGGACTGCCGCTCCCGTTCGTGAACTTGTGGCTACGTCTGTGGGGTATGAGGATTACCTTATGCCGCTGACCCGCGGTAAAAAATATCAGGTTACCGTAAAGATGAAGACGACGGACTATGCAATATCCGAAGTTGAAATAAAGCCCAAGCGCGAGAGGTATAAGCGACGTGGTAACCCGGCTGTGGCTTTTGCAAAAAATGTAATAAACTCGTACGACAAGTACAGCATAAACAATGAAGAGTATTATACGTACGACCAGTACGACAGAATGACGCTGGCTTTCAATAACTTTACCGACAAAAAGAAGACCAAGCCCATTTTCCGAAAGTTCCAGTTCCTGTTCGATTATGTCGATACTTCCGAGGTTTCCGGCAAACCTATTTTGACCCTCTCCATAAAAGAGCGCAATTCCAAAATATATTATCGCAAATCCCCTAAATCGCGCAAGCAGTATATCGAGGCCATAAGGCGTTCGGGAATAGACGATGCTCTCAACCAGGAGAGTATGCAGCAGTTCTATGACGAAATGTTCAAGGAAGTAAACATATTCGACAACGACATATCGCTTTTGCTGAAACGTTTTGTAAGTCCGTTGGCGAATATCGGGCCATCATTCTACAAATACTATCTGCTCGATACTCTGGTTGTTAATGGCGATACCTGTGTCGATTTGGGGTTTGCGCCGTTCAATTCCCAGTCCGACGGTTTTGTAGGGCATTTGTACGTTACTCTCGACTCGACATATTTCGTAAAGAAAGCCGAAATAAACGTTCCCAAGAATATAAACCTGAACTATGTGGAAAGCATGGTTATAAGACAGGAATTTGAACGTGGGCCGAATGGCGTGTGTCTGAAAAAATACGACGATGCGATAGTGGAGATGAAGATTGTTCCCGGGACGCAAGGGCTCTATTTCCGCCGTATAATAGGATACGACAATTACAAGTTCGAACCGCCAGAAGATATGAGTATCTTCAAAAAAGAAGGCGAGGTAATTGAAGACGAATACGCTCAGATGCTACCTGAAGAGTATTGGAAAGAAAACCGCATGATACCGATTAAAAAGAAAGAAAATTCGGTAGATGAAATATTGCAGCGTCTCAGGAAAAACAAAGCGTTCTACTGGTCGGAGAAGATTCTGACAAGTTTAGTGTCCGGATATGTGCCTACTTCCAAAAACAGCAAGTTCGATTTAGGTCCGCTCAACACCACGATAAGCGGAAACAGCGTGGAAGGCGCACGCCTGAGGCTCGGAGGTATGACTACGCCCAATCTGTGCGACAGGTTCTTCCTTAACGGATACGTTGCATACGGAACAAAAGACGAACGTTTCAAGTACAAGGTCGATTTAATATATTCCTTTATAAAAAAACAGCAGCACTATAAGGAATTCCCCATGCACCAGCTAAGGCTGTCGCACACATACGACATAAACCAGCTCGGGCAGCATTATCTATATACGAATAAAGATAACGTATTCCTCGCTCTGAAGCGCATGAGCGACATACGCTCTACATATTTGCGCACATCCGAACTCGAATACCTCAGGGAGCATCGCCACGGGTTGTCGTACAGTGCAACCCTCCGCTACAAAACCGAAGAAGCAACGCCGTGGGTAGAGTTCATAAACGGATACGGGCAGAGCATAAGCCGATATTCCGAAGCAGAAGCGGAATTCCGTATCCGTTATGCCCACAAAGAGCGGTTCTATCAGAACAAAGGAGTAAGGTATCCCATATCAAAAACAGCCCCTATACTCATTCTCAATCATGCAATGGGATACAAAGGATTTCTCGGCAGCGAGTTCAACTACCAGCGTACCGACATATACTTTTCAAAAGCATTCTGGTTTTCGGCATTCGGACACATAAACACTGTATTGAAATTTTCGAAGGTATGGACACAGACTCCGTATCCGATGCTGGTAATACCAAACTCAAACCTGTCATATACAATACAGCCCGAATCATATTCGCTGCTAAACCCCGTAGAGTTCGTATTTGACAATTTTGCATCGTGGGATATAGAATATTTTGCGAACGGTTTGATATTCAACCGTATCCCGTTTATAAAATACATGAAGATACGCGAGGTAGTATCCTTCAAAGGCTTCTTCGGCGCACTCTCCGACAAAAACAATCCCGATCTGCATCCCAATCTGTGGCGATTCCCCGGCATCACGCAAAACCGTTACTGGAAAAACTCCCTGCCGTATATGGAAGTAGGAGTGGGGTTGGACAACATATTCACGATATTGCGTATAGAATACGTATTCAGGGTAACATACCGCGATTTGCCCGATATACCCAAGGGCGGAGTACGAATTGCGCTGCACTTTTCATTCTGATACCGGAGATGATAATATCAAGAGAAAAACGGAAAGAAAACATAGCGGAATATCTGCTGTACATGTGGCAGATAGAAGATCTGATACGCGGGTGTGAACTCGACCTCGACAAGATAAAAAATAGCGTAATAGACAAATACACCCTTCCCGACGAAGAGAAAAAAAAGATGGAAGAGTGGTACGCCGACCTTATAGACATGATGCGTACCGAAGGGTGTACCGAAAAAGGGCATTTGCAGATAAACAAAAACATAATAATCCGTCTGGCCGAATTGCACGAAGAACTTTTGAAAAGTCCCAAAACGCCGCAGTACGGCGCAGCCTTTTTCAAAACCCTGCCCTATATAGTAGAGTTGCGGAAAAAACAGGGCGAGGACAAAGTCGGAGAAATAGAAACCTGTTTCAATTTCCTGTACGGAATACTCATGCTGAAACTCTCTGGCAAGGAGATAACCCCCACAACGGGCGATGCGGTAAAACAAATATCATCATTCCTCGCGGTATTGGCGGCACTGTTCAAACAGTACGAAGCAGGAACTCTGGAACTGTAACCGGCGCGGACGGATAAGAGCGACAGCAAAAACGCGATAAAAGAAGAAAAAGAAAAGCCGATACTCGATTAGAAATGTTTCGGTACATGATACAATGCCGAAAAGCAAAAAATCCAATATCGGCAAGCGATAAAAAAGAGACGAAAAGACAATGGGTAATTTTAGTGAAGAAATAAACAGACGCAGGACATTCGCCATAATAAGCCACCCCGACGCAGGGAAAACCACCCTTACCGAAAAGCTGCTGCTGTTCGGTGGCGCCATACATATAGCCGGAGCGGTAAAATCGAACAAGATAAAGAAGACGGCCACGTCCGACTGGATGGAGATAGAAAAGCAACGCGGAATATCCGTTGCCACCTCCGTAATGGGATTCGAATACGAAGGTTACAAGATAAACATTCTCGACACCCCCGGACACCAGGACTTTGCCGAAGACACATACCGAACCCTTACCGCCGTCGATAGCGTAATAATCGTAGTGGACGTAGCAAAAGGCGTGGAGATGCAGACCCGCAAACTGATGGAAGTCTGCCGCATGCGCAAAACACCCGTAATAATCTTCGTGAACAAGCTCGACCGCGAAGGGCGCGACCCGTTCGACATCCTCGACGAACTGGAAAGCGAACTCAAAATCGCCGTACGTCCGTTGAGCTGGCCAATAAACATCGGGCAACGTTTCAAAGGCGTTTACAACATATACGAAAAAAACCTGAACCTTTACACCCCGAGCAAACAAGTCGTAACCGAATCGGTCGAATTCAAGGACATAAACAACCCCGAACTGGAAAACTACATAGGACAAGGCGATGCCGAAAAACTGCGCGCCGACCTCGAACTCATATCCGGCGTATATCCCGAGTTTGAAAAAGACGAATACCTCAAAGGCAATCTCGCACCCGTATTCTTCGGCTCCGCATTGAACAATTTCGGAGTAAAAGAGTTATTGGACTGTTTCGTGGAGATAGCACCGTCGCCCAAACCCATAAATGCATTGGAGCGCGAAGTAAAACCCGACGAAGAAAAATTCACCGGATTCGTATTCAAGATACACGCCAACATGGACCCCAACCACCGCAGTTGCATAGCCTTCGTAAAAGTCTGCTCAGGCAAGTTCGTCCGCAACGAAAACTACAAACACGTACGGAGCGGAAAGATGATGCGCTTTTCGAGTCCCACCGCATTCATGGCACAAAAAAAATCGGTAGTGGACGAAGCCTATCCCGGCGATATAGTAGGTCTGCCCGATACCGGCAACTTTAAAATAGGCGATACCCTTACACAAGGCGAAGAACTGCATTTCAAAGGGCTGCCGAGTTTCTCGCCCGAAATGTTCAAATACATAGAGAACAACGACCCTATGAAGACCAAACAGCTCAACAAGGGAATCGACCAGCTCATGGACGAAGGCGTGGCACAATCGTTCATAAGCCAGTACAACAACCGCCGCATAATAGGAACCGTAGGGCAGTTGCAGTTCGAAGTAATACAATACCGCCTGCTGCACGAATACGGCGCACAATGCAAGTGGGATGCCATATCGCTGTACAAGGCCTGTTGGATAGAGTGCGACGACGAAGCCGTACTGGAAAACTTCAAGAAACGCAAACACCAGTATATGGCCAAAGACCGCGAAGGCCGCGACGTATTTATGGCCGACTCGTCTTATGTGCTGCAAATGGCGCAAACCGATTTCCCGAAAATAAAATTCCATTTCACGTCAGAATTTTGACGAAAACAAATGCCTACCACGTTAGCACCCATAATATCCGACCTCGCCCTTATACTTGTCCTCGCAGGTGTAACCACGTTGCTGTTCAAATGGCTCAAGCAACCGGTCATACTCGGATACATACTTGCCGGGTTCCTCGCAAGCCCGCACTTCTCGTTCACCCCGTCCATAACCGACGCCAACGACATAGACATCTGGGCAGACATAGGTATAATAGTCCTCCTTTTCTGCCTCGGGCTGGAGTTCAACTTCAAGAAGCTGGTAAACGTGGGAGGCTCGGCCGCGATAGCCGCGCTGACGATAATCTGCGGGATGATAACAATGGGATTCGCCGTAGGCGCCATGTTCAACTTCACATGGATAAACTCCCTGTTCCTCGGAACGATGCTCTCCATGTCCTCCACCACGATAATAATAAAGGCGCTTACCGACCTCAACATGCGCAAGCAGAAGTTCACAACCGTAGTCTTCGGAGTATTGGTCATGGAAGACCTCTTTGCAATAATAATGATGGTGCTGTTATCGTCGATAGCCGTCAGCAGTTCGTTCGAAGGAGGCGAGCTGGTCTTCAGCATCCTGAAACTGATATTCTTCCTCGTAATATGTTTCCTCGTGGGCGTATATCTCATACCCACCTTTTTCAAAAAAAACAAGCGATACCTCAACCAGGAAACAATGCTGATACTTGCAATGGGCATGTGTCTTGCAATGGTAGCACTGGCAACATATTCGGGGTTCTCCGAGGCACTCGGCGCATTCCTCATGGGGACGATATTGGCCGGGACAAACGAAGCCGAACGGATAGAAAAGATAATGGAACCGATAAAAAACCTGTTCGGAGCCATATTCTTCGTCTCAGTCGGCATGTTGGTCGATCCAGCCGCCATAGCCGAATACTACATCCCCATAATAGTCCTTTCGGTAGTGGTAATAGTAGGACAGATAGTCTTCGGTACAGGCGGCCTGCTAATATCGGGACAACCGGTAAAGATAGCCGTACAGTCAGGATTCTGTCTTACGCAGATAGGAGAGTTCGCCTTTATCGTGGCAACCCTCGGAATGTCGCTGAACGTGATAGAACCATATATATACCCGATAGTCGTGGCAGTATCCGTAATAACCACGTTCACCACTCCCTACTTTATAAAAGCAGCCGAACCCGCATCCGGCTACCTGGAGCGGAAAATGCCGCGGCGCATCAAAGACTTCCTCTCCCGTTACAGCGAAAAAGCCACACAGATACACACCCGCAAGTCGTGGGGCGGCATACTGCGCAGCTATATAGCCAAAGTGGCGATATACGCAATAATACTCATAGCAATAATAATATTGGCCAACGGCTTTATAATACCACTTATACAAAAAATAATCCCCAACCACTCGTTGGCAAATCACCTGTCGGCCATTATCGTCCTGCTGATAATGTCGCCCTTCCTCTGGGCATTGATGCTCAAACCCATCAACAACAAAAGCATCAGAGTCCTCGTGTACGATTCGGGCGCATCCCCCGTACCGTTCCTGTTGTTGGTGCTGTTTCGCTTCGCAACAGGGCTGTTCCTCGCATTCTATCTGATAGCATCCATATACCCCGTAAAAACATCCCTGCTAATAACACTGCTGTTGTTCCCCGTATTGCTGATACTCTCGTCCAAACCGTTAAAAAGACGCTTGCTCGAAATAGAAGAAAAATTCTTCAACAACCTTAACGAACGCGAGTTCCGTCGCAGCGGAAAAAACAACAGCCTCGTCCGCAACATGCACATAGCCGAGATGGACGTAAAAGACGGATGCCCGTTCCTCGGGCGGACACTCGGTGATGCAAACATACGCCAGCAGTACGGCGTAAATATCATATCCATAAAGCGGGGCAACAAACGGTACGACATGCCCAAACGCAACAACCGCATTCTCCCCGGCGATGTAATAAGCGTGGTGGGAACAGACAAGCAGATAGCAGCATTCCTCGAAGACGTGGAAAAAGAAGCACCTATAGAA
>JADIMW010000048.1 GCA_017694415.1 Candidatus Caccoplasma merdipullorum | reverse complement strand
CAATTAAAACTGAAGCCGGTCGTTTTTATCTCTCTACAAGAACATCCGTTAATTTTGACCGGATACACCGTTAATATTGTCCAGTTGCTGTTGAGCTTTGGCATGCCCCTGACCGGCAGCCTTCTCGAACCACGCTTTAGCATTCTCCATATCGTTCCTTCTCAATGCCGATTCCCCGAGGTAGTATTGAGCGCCGGCATTGCCGTCGATAGCAGCCTTGTTTATCCAAATCATTGCGCTGTCGGCATTCCTCGCGATACCGCCTCGGCCAACCATATACATCTGACCCAGATAAAACTCAGCCTCGGGATACCCCAACTCGGCCGATTTCCGCCAATACTCGGCAGCCTTTAACGTGTTGGTCTTTACCCCCATGTTATTGTTGTTGTACATACCTCCGAGATAGCACATTGCGCGGGCGTCGTTTTGTTCCGCAGCCATCGAAAACCATTTGAACGCAAGTTCATAATTGCGGGGGATACCCCTGCCGCGGAAATACATCAGTCCCAATTCCGACTGAGCATCCACATTACCCCCGTTAGCCGCTTTCTCAAACCATGCCGCAGCATCCGGAAAACTCTGATTTACACCATGACCGTCATAATACATGTTCCCTATTTTGTATTGCGCAACATTATTGTCTTGAGCATCAGCAGCCATATACCAGTTTAATGCCTCTTGCGGGTCGGGTTGAGGAATCCCGTTACCAGCCAGATAAATGTCGCCGAGCAAAATCATGGCTTCCGACGAACCCTGCGAGGCACTCTCCTTAGCCAAATCTATAGCCTTTGAATAATCGGCGTCAGCATATGCATCCTTAGCCGAATTATACAAGTCAGTACCGTCCTGAGCCGTGGCGGCCGTTGAAAAAGAGTAAAGCAGCACTATTGCACTTGCGAGAAAAAGTTTGTTCATCATATAAAAATTAATAGTTAGTAAACAATATCACCCAACAAATAAAGATAGACATTAATAGAAAAACGCTGCATTTGAATATGCATGTAAAGCGGCGCGATGACCATGCCGAAAAAGTCGGCAGCATTAATACCGGCAAAGATAACAGAATATCTTCAGAGAAAAAACAGTGCCTCCCGAATAGTATTTAGTACAAAAAAGAGCCGATTCGGTCGAGAAATAAAAACCGTTTATCCTTTTTGTTTCTCAAAAAATAATGCTAATAATATATTTGCATCAGAAACAAAGAAAATAGCAACGGTAAAAAACGAAAAAACAATCAAATGTAAGAACAAAGTTCCTCATTAATATATATTTTTTGGTTAAACTATTCTATATATTTTGGTTTCGGCAGGTAGATTTGTGAAAATGTACCTGCTTTTTTTCGTTGGCATAAACCGAACAAGAACAAGATTCCGATAACCCGGATTATGAAGCAAAAACAGATACAAGAATGCCTGAATAACAGGCAGAACAGTATCCCAACCATAGAAACGGCCGGCAAGTTGATTTATTCGCGAATCGGATTTATGCACCCGATTTTAAAATAGAGTAAAAACAAGAAACATCCGCCGTCCGTTAAAGAAACAGAACCCGCAAAAGCAGTCGGCAAACTGAAATATTATTGCGAACTATTTCGTATGTTTCCGTTTCGGCAGGCAAACACGTGAAAATATGCCGCTAACATCCTGTATGCGGAATTATTTCCCGATAAACAAGTCCCATATATCGTTCGGCGAGTCGGCGAGAATTTTAGTTCCGCATGTTTCAAGAACAGTCCGAGGGCAAAACCCCCATGTAACGGCAACAGCCGTAATACCCTCTATTCTGGATGCCGTGGCAGCATCCACTTTCGAATCTCCCGCATATATGGTCTCTTCAGGAGCAGCCCCGGCATTTCGCATTATTTCATAAATTATGTGAGGGTCGGGTTTAATAGGAATACCCTCCCGCTGGCCAAGAATATCCGAGAACCGAATATCCGGAAAAAAGTGTCTGACAATCTTTTCCGTCGCTTCCTGATATTTATTCGAAGCGACAGCCATTACGGCTCCCGCATCCTGCAACCTGCCTACAAGTTCCGGAATACCGTCATAAGGTTTCGTCCTTACCGTATTGTTGGCAGAATAGTGAGTAATGAAAATCTCTTTCATCTTAGCCAGAATCGGAGGTGTCCTGTACTCTTCCGGCAGTGCGCGTTCTATAAGTTTCATTATCCCGTTGCCGACAAAACCGTAATACTCCGAGATATCGTGAAGAGGAAAACCTCCCTTTCCCAAAGCATAATTGCAACTGAAAGCCAAATCGCCGATAGTATCCAGTAACGTACCGTCGAGGTCGAAAACAACAAGTTTGTACATACTCAAAAAATAACAAGAACAAAGGCCTAAAGTATGAAAAAAAAACATATCCGCAACCAGCTGACGATAACTCTCCCGAAATTGTTGATAACTTTTATCGAAGTCAGCCGCCAAAAACCCCAACCTTTAATAAATTTGCACTATCGGAGGGGCGTTCGCCCCGACACTTCACAAACAAGGTAAAATCCTAAAAACAAACGCCATGCAACCATTCGTGCATTTACACGTACATACACACTACTCCATACTCGACGGACAAGCATCCATTCCTGCGCTGGTCGATAAGGCAATGCACGACGGAATGCGCGGAATGGCGGTTACCGACCACGGGAACATGTTCGGAATAAAAGAGTTTTACAACTATGTAAACAAGAAGAACGGGAAGACAAAAGCAGCAATATCCGAACTGAAGAAAAAAATAGAAGAAATAAAAAACCGTACACCCGAATCATCAGAAACATCCGACGAGCTGGAGCAGTTGCAGGAAGAACTGAAAAGCACCGAGGCAAAAATTTTCAAACCAGTAATAGGGTGCGAGATGTACGTAGCCCGCAGGCGGCTACACGACAAAGAAGGCAAACCCGACCAGAGCGGTTATCATCTGGTAGTACTGGCGAAAAATCTCACGGGTTACCACAATCTGGTAAAACTCGTGTCGAAGGCGTGGACGGAAGGATTTTACTCTCGACCAAGAACCGACAGAGAAGAACTGTTGAAATACCACGAAGGGCTGATAGTCGCATCAGCCTGTATCGGAGGAGAAATACCTCGCCGTATCCGGAACGGACAATTCAAAGAAGCCGAAGAAGCCGTAACATGGTACAAAAGCGTATTCGGCGACGACTTCTATTTAGAGTTGCAGCGACACAAGGCAACAGTCCCCAGAGCCAATCACGAAACATTCGAACAACAGCAGATAGTAAATGCAAAATTGGCTGAGTATGCCGAACGATTCGGAATAAAACTAATCTGCACCAACGATGTGCATTTCGTCGATGAAGAAAACGCAGAAGCGCACGACCGTCTCATCTGCCTGAGTACGAGCAAGGATTTGGACGACCCGACAAGAATGCTCTATACCAAGCAGGAATGGTTCAAGACCACCGAGGAGATGAACGCCCTTTTCCCCGACCATCCCGAAGCGCTCGCAAACACCAACGAAATACTCGACAAGGTAGAATTCTATTCCATAGACCACGCCCCGATAATGCCCACATTCGAGATACCCGAAGAATTCGGGACAGAAGAAGGGTATCGCAGCAAATATACCGAGCAGAACTTGTTCGACGAGTTTACCCGCGACGAAAACGGCAATGTCGTATTGTCGCGCGAAGACGCCGAAAAGAAGATTGCACGATTGGGCGGATACGACAAACTCTACCGAATAAAGCTCGAAGCCGACTATTTGGCAAAACTCGCATTCGACGGAGCCGAACGCCGCTACGGAAAACTTACACCAGAGCTAATGGAGCGGATGACGTTCGAACTCTATATAATGAAAACGATGGGTTTCCCCGGTTACTTCCTAATAGTTCAGGACTTCATAGCCGCAGCCCGGAAAATGGGAGTCTCCGTAGGTCCGGGAAGAGGTTCTGCCGCAGGATCGATGGTAGCCTATTGTTTGGGAATAACCCAGATAGACCCGATAAAATACGACCTTCTGTTCGAGCGTTTCCTTAACCCCGACAGAATATCCCTGCCCGATATAGACATCGACTTCGACGACGACGGGCGCGGCGAAGTATTGCGGTGGGTAACCGAGAAGTATGGCAGCAAGAAAGTAGCCCACATAATAACCTACGGCACCATGGCCGCCAAGATGGCCATACGCGACGTGGCACGCGTCGAAAAACTGCCGTTGAGCGATGCCGACCGGCTTGCCAAACTCATACCCGCGCACCTCCCCGAAAAAGACGGAAAAGAACCCAAGATAAACATAAAAAACTGTATAGCCGGCGTACCCGAGTTGAAAGCAGCAGCCGAATCCTCCAACCAGTTGGAGCGCGAAACCATGCTGTATGCCGAGATGCTCGAAGGCAATGTACGCAATACCGGTGTACACGCATGCGGCACTATAATCTGCCGCGACGATATAACCGACTGGGTTCCCGTCAGTACGGCCGATGACAAGGAAACAGGCGAAAAACTGCTGGTAACCCAGTACGAAGGCTCCGTAATAGAAGACACCGGGCTGATAAAAATGGACTTCCTCGGGTTAAAGACACTCTCCATAATAAAAGAAGCAATCCGGAACATCAAGCTATCGCAGGGCATAGACATAGATATAGACAACATACCGATAGACGACAAAAAAACATACACCCTATTCAGCGAAGGCAAGACAATAGGCACATTCCAGTTCGAGTCGGCAGGAATGCAGCAGTACCTGCGGCAACTGAAGCCATCTACGTTCGAAGACCTGATAGCCATGAACGCCCTGTACCGTCCCGGGCCCATGGACTACATACCACAGTTCATAAACCGCAAACACGGAATAGAAGAGATAAAGTACGATATCCCCGTAATGGAGAAATACCTCAAGGATACATACGGCATAACCGTATATCAAGAACAGGTGATGCTCCTTTCGCGGTTGTTGGCAGGATTCACCCGAGGCATGTCCGATGCCCTGCGCAAAGCCATGGGAAAAAAGCTGAAAGACAAACTGGCCGAATTAAAACCCAAATTCCTCGACGGCGGAGCAAAAAACGGATACGACGCACAGATACTCGAAAAGATATGGGGCGACTGGGAAAAATTCGCATCCTACGCATTTAACAAATCACATGCAACATGCTATTCGTGGGTTGCATACCAGACCGCATATCTGAAAGCACACTATCCGTCCGAATATATGGCGGCCGTACTGAGCCGCAACATCTCCGACATAGGCGAAATAACAAAATTCATGGACGAATGCAAGTCTATGGGAATAAAAGTGTTGCCGCCCGATGTAAACGAAAGCAATCTGCGGTTTACCGTCAATAAAGAAGGAAACATCCGTTTCGGGCTCGGAGCAGTAAAAGGCGTAGGAGAAAGTGCCGTAAGGGCAATAGTGGAAGAACGCGAAAAAAACGGGTCATATACAGGCATATTCGATTTCGTGCAAAGAGTAAACCTGAATGCCTGCAACAAAAAGAACGTGGAGAACCTCGCCCTCGCAGGCGCGTTGGATGCCTTTACCGAGATAAGGCGCGAACAGTACGTGGCCGATAACGGAAAAGGAGAAACATTCCTCGACACCCTGATAAGGTATGGCAACAAATATCAGGCCGACCAGTTGCAGCAGCAAACCTCCCTTTTCGGCGGCGACATGATAGAAATAGCCACCCCCAAGATACCCGAAGCAGAAGAGTGGTCCGATATAGACCGCCTCAACAGAGAGCGGGAACTTATAGGCATCTATCTCTCCGCGCACCCGTTGGACGACTATTCCCTGTTGCTCGATTACGTATGTACCACGACGCTGAAAAAATATCAGACCGATATGGCGTCGTTCCTCGACGAAGACGTGGTACTGGGCGGCATAGTAACAGGATTCAGAGAAGGCAAGACAAAAAAAGGTTCCACATACGGGATAATAACCATAGAAGACTTTTCGGGAGTAGCAGAAATACCGTTGTTCGGAAAAGACTACATAACCTATTCGTCATACGGAAAAATAGGATTGCATCTGCTGGTTTACGGAAAAGTAGAAACAAGCAAGTACAACAACAAGATAAATTTGCGAATCTCCAAAATTACCCTTATGGACACAGCCGAAGAAGAACTGTTGAAAACCATAACCATATCGGTAAATTCCAACATCTGTTCCCCCGTATTCGTAAAATCGTTGAAAAATGCAGTTTCGGGACACAAAGGAGGAAACGGGTATCTCTATTTCGAACTCTTCGACCAAGCCGCAGGATACAGCGTAAACCTCATTTCCCGCAAAGAGCGGCTGCATATCAACAAAACGTTGGTAAACAAGTTAAAAGACATACCCGGAATAATATACAAGATAAACGGAAAATCGATAATCACACAAACAGACGAACCCGAAGAGCAGCCCGAAATGGTAGCAGAGAACATGTATGACGATTAACATGTTTAAAACGTACGGATTTATCATAAATATAGACTTGTACAAGCATGCCAATCTCGTTACATTTGCATAGAAAAGAACAACCCGATAAAAAGCAGAAAAAACAGATAACACAAATAAAAAAAAACAAGTTATGGCACTAAAAATTACAGACGGGAATTACAAGGAGTATCTGGCAGGAGACAAATTGGTAGTAATAGACTTGTGGGCAGAGTGGTGCGGACCATGCCGCAGCATCGGCCCGTCGGTAGAAGAACTGGCCGAAGAATACGAAGGCCGGGTAATAATCGGCAAGTACAACGTAGATGACGAAGCCGAATTAAGCATCGATTACAAAGTACGCAGCGTACCCACACTGTTGTTCTTCAAAAACGGAGAATTGGTCGATAAGATAGTCGGTGCAGCCCCCAAAGCAGAGATAAAGGCACGCATCGAAGCCAACCTTTGATATTGTGCGCTAAAATAGAGACAAGTCGGGAAAAAGGCAAGCATTAAAGGCAAAGCATATCATCCGGCAAGACGCAAAATAAAAACGCTTTAGGTTATAACTAAAGCGTTTTTATTATATGCATGATAACCGATACCATTAAAACCGTCGTAACGGTTTAAATATCCGCGGCAGCAGATAACCGCAGACAAAAACCAATACGGTAACAAGTCGCGAATCTGAAAACCGCATATTATTTCAATCCCTCGAGAATCCTTTTCAGAACCACCTGTGCCGAAATTTCACGGTTGGCAGCCTCCGGAATTACTATAGACTGGGGCGATTCGATAACCTCGTCGGTAACAATCATATTCCTCCTCACAGGCAGGCAATGCATAAAATAAGCGTTGTTCGTAAGAGCCATCTTTTCACTATCGACAGTCCACGAACGGTCCATGCTAATCACCTTGCCGTAGTTCGGGTCGGAATAAGCCGACCAGTTTTTCGCATAAATAAAATCCGCACCTTCAAAAGCCTTTCTCTGGTCATACTCAACCTTAGCATTACCCACAAATTGCGGGGCAAGTTCGTATCCCTCAGGATGAGTAATCACAAAATCATAATCCGTGGCATTCATCCACTCGGCAAACGAATTCGCAACAGCCTGCGGCAGCGACTTAGGGTGCGGAGCCCACGAAAGAACCACTTTCGGGCGTTTACACTTCTTATACTCCTCAATCGTAATAAGGTCGGCAAAACTCTGGAGCGGATGCCGCGTAGCCGCCTCCATACTGAAAACAGGACGTCCCGAGTACTGTATAAATTCCGAGATAATCTTCTCTTCATAATCCTCCTGTTTATTCTCAAAGCGGGCAAACGAGCGCACGCCGATAATATCGCAATAGCATCCTATTACGGGAATAGCCTCGAGCAAATGCTCGCTCTTGTCCCCGTCCATTATCACGCCTCTCTCCGTTTCCAGTTTCCATGCCCCTTGATTAATATCGAGAACCATTACGTTCATCCCCAAATTCATTGCAGCTTTCTGGGTGCTCAACCGGGTACGCAGACTCGAGTTGAAGAAAATCATGACCAAAGTCTTGTCCTTACCCAGCTCCTTATAGCCAAAACGGTTTGCCTTGACCTCAAAAGCCTCCTTCAGAGCGATATTCAAATCGCCGATGTCCTTAACGTTAGTAAAATTTCTCATTGTTACAAGCAACATTTTTGAACGGAGTTGTCATCCCTTGTCTGACCGTCTCCGTGAATTAAGTATTTATAACTGGTAATCTCATTCAAAGCCATAGGCCCCCTCGCATGCAGTTTCTGCGTACTGATACCTATTTCCGCACCGAATCCAAACTGTCCGCCGTCGGTAAACGCCGTAGAAACATTAGTATAAACGCATGCCGCATCCACCTCCTTCGAGAAGCGTTCCGCAGCAGAAGCATCTTCAGTTATTATAACCTCGCTGTGTTTCGAAGAATAACGGCTTATATGAGCAAGAGCCTCGTCCATATTCTCGACGCATTTAACCGAAATCTTATAATCGAGAAATTCCGTGCCGAAACTCGACGCGTCGGCCCTCATAAGCAACTGCTCCGGATATTTCCCCAAAAGAGCATCGTACGACGGCTCATCCGCATAAACAATAACATTTTTTTCGGCCAGCGGCTCACATAAAGCAGCCAAATCCGACAACCTCGCCCTGTCTATAACAAGAGAATCTATGGCGTTGCAAACCGAAACCCTGCGAGTCTTTCCGTTAAAGACAATTCTGCGCCCCTTGCACAAATCCCCGGCAGAATGGAAATAAGCATGGCAAATACCTGCGCCCGTCTCTATTACAGGCACTTTGGCATTATCCCTGACAAAATCAATCAGCCCCTTGCTGCCGCGAGGAATAATCAAATCGACAAACCCGACGGCTGTTAATAACTCAGCGGTAACATGTCTGTCGTTGGGGAGCAAAACAACTGTATTAGAGTCGATTCCAAACTTTATCAACACCTTGTTGATAGTGTTGATAATCGCCTTGTTCGAGTTCTCCGCATCACTTCCCCCCTTAAGGACGCAAGCACTTCCCGCCTTAAAACAAAGCGAAAAAACATCGAAACTGACATTAGGTCTGGCTTCATAAATAATACCGATAACGCCGAACGGAACAGAAACCTTTGTAATCTTCATCCCGTTCGGACGTGTAGTTTCCCATAAAATCCTGCCGAGAGGCGAGGGGAGGGTAGCCACTTTTCTTATATCAGAGGCAATATCCGCAATCCTTTTTTCCGTCAGCATCAATCTGTCGTATTTAGGATTGCTCTTGTCCATAGCCGCGAGGTCGCGGGCATTCTCCGCCAGAATATAACCTGCGTCGGCCTCTGTCTGGTCGGCGACAGCATTCAACACTTCGTTTATTTTGTTTTCGTCGAGCAAGTTCAGTTGGCGGGCAGCCTCCCGAGCCGCAATCAAAACCTTCTCAATACTGCAATTATCCATATCAAAAAAATAGAATCAGTTTATACAATTGAATTTTAGTAAACAGCAAAGAATTTGTATCATTTGCACCGTAAAGATAAGATAAAAAATCTATTGGCCGACACCTCGCAGCCATCATAAGGCACATTTAACCCATGTAGGAGCTATGCGGAATCATCAGCGAATTTATAAAAACGAAGCCGAAAAGTGATAAGGAAAAAGTCCGTTTCACTTTCGGCTCCGTATATCGTATGTCAATAGTCTATTTCTATTGATTTATAAGCAGCCATGCATCGTTGAAGCGACCGACGTATCTCTGCTGAATACTCTCTCTGAAAGCAGTAGCCGATTCCCTGTCGTCGAAACTTGCCACGATAACCCTGTACCAACCTGTGGCATTTTGAACGACAAAAGCATTATAACCATCAGCAACGAGGCTCTCCTTAAGACCTTTGGCATTTGTCGATATTGAGAAGCTACCCAATACAACATTGAACATTTTAAGTTTGCCGGCATCGTCAGCGTCGATTGTCGTAACCCGTTCCTTGGTAACCTTAACAACCGGAACCTCCACAGCACTTTGAGTCTGAGGTTCAGGAGCGACAACGGTTTCCTGTACAGGTGTTTGAGTCTGAGGTTCAGCCTCGGGTGCTTTTACAGTATTATCGGTAAGCTCCTTGGCTTTAGCCTGATCATAAGCAGCTTTATACATACTCTCTTTAGCTTTACATCCCGACAGTATGGCTACACAAACGGCAGCAACGACCAAAATCCAACTCTTTCTCATAATTCAAATAAAAAATTTATAATAAAAAAATAAACACCATATTACAAACGTCAGCAGAGACCCTATATTTTTATGATACAGATAAAAATATGCCCATTGACGTATATTGTCCATATCCGCTACAAATATAGTGAAAGGCGAGGGCAGAAGCAAACTAAAACAAAGTTTTAAGTTTGAATATGCCGAGCCGCCTCCTATATTCGACGAAGTCAAATATAGAGAAAGTCGAGGGCAAATAGGAATACAAGTGAAGTTTTCAGATTCGTTTCACATGAGACTCTACCTATATATAGGAAAACAGCACGGTTAAACAAAACATAAAGACAAGTTGCATCATTACAGAGCCCTATGTCGAATCAATATAAAAAGGGGAAGGGAAAGCATTTACTTTCCCTTCCCTGCGCACTAACGGCTTTTATTTTTTCTGTTCTCTTCTAATCATCTCTTTACCGAAACGCCGTTCCCAGTGATAGTACAAGAAAAGTTGTTCCGGAGAGAGCAAATCTTTTATCTGCCCGAAAAACTGATATTCAATCTCGGCGGTTTTAACAGGAACCATAGCCTGTTCCTCGGCCGATTTCAGATAATCCGCATCGCTGACTGGAGTTTCAGAACGCCGCACCTGTTTAGCCTTTCTGTAAACCTCGTGAGCCGCCTTGAACTTTTTCATCTCCATATCGTAATATATTTTTGAAAAATCGTCGGCGGTTTTTCCGGTCAAACCCATTTTCTCCTGCAGATAGTTGCTCTTTTCCGATATAAGTTTCGATAAAAAATCGTCATGCTTTCCCCGCTCGCAGTTTTGAGCCGAAACAAGCGATACATTAAATATTGTAAAAAGCAGCAGAGTTGTTACTTTTAATCCTTTCATAATCTCCGTGTCGGTTAATCAGTAATTTTCCGAAATATATTCATAAAGAGAATAATCATTCACATTGTCGTAGAAAAACAGAGCCTCCGCCTCATCCGATGACAGTTCGTACAGGCTCTCTTCCGCAGACGCCATATTGCCCGAGTTGCCCGCGTTATCCGAGTTCCAAGTAAAAACCTTAAACATCAGGGCAATACCGGCAAACATCGCAGCCATATACATCCACGGTTTGACACGGTCCCAGACAGTAACCGGTTCTTCAGAGAACGGTTCCGTTTCGGGCAAACGCTTCATAATCTTTTCCGGAAAAGAGTCGAAATAACCATCCGGAACAGACATCCCGCTTTTTCTGCCAATATTGTCCAGTACGCTTTTTTTCATAATCAAGTCTCCCGTTTTGTAAATAAGACAAAACATTATGACGAAAGTTTAATCGATTTCTTTCGATTCGAGAAAATTTTCTATCTTTTTTACCGCATGATGATAAGTAGCCTTTAGCGCGCCGACCGAAGTACCGAGATATTCCGACATCTCCTCATACTTCATGTCATCGAAATATTTCATGTTAAAAACCAGACGCTGTTTCTCAGGCAGAGTCAGTATAGCTTCCTGCAGAGCCTTTTGCGTACTGTCTCCGTCGAAATACCCGTCGGCTTCCAGTTGCGACATCATAAAATCATGTTCCCCGTCAATAGGAACATTCTGAGCCTTCCGTTGTTTATTCAAGAAGTTGATGCTCTCATTTATTGCAATCCGGTACAGCCACGTAGAGAGTTTCGCATCCCCCCTGAAAGCATAGATATTGCTCCATGCCTTAAGAAAAGTATTTTGCAACAAATCGTCCGTATCGTCGTGCGACAGCACCATTCTCCTTATTTGCCAATAAAGAGGTTGGGAGTAGTGTTTAACCACTTCCGAGAAAGCCTTTCGGCAAGTATCCGGATTTCTGAGAGCAGCAGTAATACTCTCTTCGTCGAAAAAGGAGTCCATAAAAAATCCATGCGTTCAGTGCAAAATTAGTAAAATATCGCGACACCCCGCTTTCAGTAACCACGATTTAAGATGAATTAAAACAAATGTTGCAAGATAAGTTCCGAGATACTAAATTTGCGCGCATTAAAAACACAGAAGCACGGACAAAAAGTGAAAAAGACAGTACTCCATTTAGCAATGCTCCTTATAATAAGCACTGCCGCAAAAGCAGAAAAGGAAGCGTTACCCCCCGATACCGTATCATACAAAGTAAGCCTGTTGGAAGTAGAAGTCCTCTCCAATCCGAAAACCGAGACACCCCTGCTCTACTTTCCCGGTTCCGTATCAGTAATAAGCGGGAATTTTGCCGAGCAGGAAAATATGAACTCCATAAAAGACATATCCATTATAGTGCCGAACCTGTACATACCCGACTACGGGTCGAAATTAATCTCCGCACTATATATACGGGGAATAGGGTCGCGCATAAACTCCCCCGCCGTAGGCTTATATGTCGATAACATCCCATATGTGGACAAAAGCTCGTTCGATTTCGAGTTCCAAGACATATCCAAGATTGAAGTCTTCCGAGGGCCGCAAGGCACGCTGTTCGGCCGCAACACAATGGGCGGGTTGATAAACATCTACACCGTATCCCCCATGGACAAGCAAGGCACAACGGCGCAACTCGAAGTCGGCAACTACAATCTCCAAAAAGCCCGGCTGCAGCACCGCGGCAAGATAACCGAAAAATCCGCCTATTCAGTCGGAGCCTATTACAGCGGACACAAAGGATACTATACCAACAAGTACGACGGCAGCAGTTGCGGAGATGAAGAAATAGCCGGCGGAAACATAAAGTTGCAGTTCAGGCCCAGTAACAATCTGGAAATAGCATTAACCTCCCTGTACGAATACAGCAATCAAGACGGCTATCCCTACAAAAGCTACGACAAAGGCACAGTAACCGTAGGCGACATAGCATATAACGACGAGTCGTCCTACAAGCGGCATCTCTCAACCACAGGACTCACAATCACCTACAAGGCAGAAAAATATATAATGAACGCCGTAGCCGGTTACCAATATCTCAAAGACGATATGCGGCTCGACCAGGATTTCACAACAATACGCGACTTCACATTAGGGCAAAAGCAAAAGCAGAACAATGTAAACGGAGAAATAACATTCCGATCGCCAAGTGCGATGCGCAACTGGAACTGGGTAGCAGGAGTATCAGGCACATACACCCATCTCGATACCGATGCCCCCGTAGTCTTTTACGACGAAGGCCTGCACTATATGATAGAAAAAAGTTTCGGCGACATGTATGCAGCAATGGCATCACGTCCGGGATTCGCAGGACCGCCGAGCATGTCGCTTATCCTCGACAAAGACGAACCGTTCAGCATAGACGGATTCTATAAAACCCCGTCGTGGAATACGGCGGCCTTTACCCAGATAACATACGACAACCTTTTCGTCGAAGGGCTCTCCCTGTCGGCAGGCATCAGAGTCGAATACGAAAAGATGAAGCTGGAGCATAACACAGCCTCGGTACGTGCGCTTACCGGCACGATAAACGCCATGGGTGCTTCCCTGCCCATAAACCAAAACGGGCAAGCCGCATACATAACACTCGCAGGCTCAGAGACTATGAAAACCCTCGAAGTATTGCCCCGTTTCGAAATAAAATACACGATACCCGGCAAAGCCATGATATACGCACTTGCATCGCGAGGATACCGGGCAGGAGGATACAACTATCAAGCCTTTTCCAATATCATCCGCCAAGAGATGATACGCACCATATGCGGCTCATTGCCGGCGTTCGTACAATCAAAACTACCTGCGGCATTGACAGCCGCACCCGACGTCTCGTCGATGATAAGCTACAAACCCGAGCACAGTTGGAATTACGAGTTGGGAACCCATACCGAATGGTTCGGTCGCCGATTGACAGCCGACATGTCGCTCTATTTCATCGATTGCCGCGACCAGCAAATATCCGCAGTAGAAGGATTCGGCAGAGTAACAAAAAACAGCGGACGCACCCACAGCTACGGTGCAGAAATCTCCGTAACCGGCGAACCGGCAAAAGATTTGCTGCTGCGTGCCACGTACGGATACACCCATACCGAGTTCAAAGACTACGAAGACGGAACCACGTCATACCAAGGCAACAAAGTGCCATTTGTCCCGGCCCATACACTATCGGTCAATGCAACATATACCATACCGCTCAAAGCAAGCTGGCTCGACGCCATACAGATAAACGCCGGCATGACAGGATGCGGCAGAATCTACTGGACAGAAGCAAACGACGTATGGCAAAACTTTTACGGACTTCTCGATGCCGATATAACGTTCCGTAAAAAAAGCGTAGAACTGACACTGTGGGGCAAGAACCTTACAGCAACCCGATATGCGACATTCTATTTCGAGACCATGAATGCCACGAACGTAACCGAGCAGAGCGGCTTTATGGAATTAGGACGACCCGTAACATTCGGCGGAAGCATAAAAGTTACATTCTGAAAATAACCCAAACCGTCAGACAATCCTAAAATGCCCGTATGTTAAAAAATACGGACAAACCCGACATGCCCGTTCGATTTTTCGAAATAAATTTCACATCTTAAATATTTCTTTATAATTTTGCTATAATACACCGCCGGACTAACAAGCCCGGCGGCAGGGCGAATGTACGGAAACGACAACAAGTATCCAAGAGATGCCGCATCCGGGAATCAGAAATAAAAAACGATAATTCCGAAAACGTCGGGCAAAACAATCACCCGAACAAAAAGACAAAAAATGGATAACAAAACATACAAGAATATATATCCGTGGGGAGTAGTAGGGCTGCTGTGGGTAGTAGCCCTGCTCAATTACATGGACAGACAAATGCTTTCCACAATGCAGGATTCAATGAAAATCGACATCGTGGAACTGCAAAATGCCGAAGTCTTCGGAATGTTGATGGCCGTGTTCCTCTGGATATACGGATTCGTCAGTCCCGTAGCCGGAGCCGTAGCCGACAACGTCAGCCGAAAATGGCTGATAGTAGGCAGCCTGTTCGTCTGGTCGTCGGTAACCTTCCTTATGGGAAGCGCAACATCATTCTGGCAGCTCTATACCCTGCGCGCATTCATGGGCATAAGCGAGGCGCTATATATCCCGTCTGCCCTCTCCCTCATAGCCGACTGGCATCAAGGACGCTCACGTTCCCTCGCAATAGGAATACACATGACAGGGTTGTACGTCGGTCAGGCCGTAGGCGGTTTCGGCGCAACAATAGCCGCGCACATGTCATGGCAAGCCACGTTCCACTGGTTCGGAATAATCGGAGTCCTCTATTCCGGCTGCTTAATCTTCTTCCTGCACGAAAATCCCGACCGCCTTCTTGCCGAAAACAGTCGCATAAAACGCAGCAATATAAAAATCAGCAATATATTCAGCGGACTGCCGGTACTCTTCAGCAACTGGTTCTTCTGGATAATACTGTTCTATTTCGCCGCACCCAGCCTTCCCGGGTGGGCTACCAAAAACTGGTTCCCGACCCTTTTCTCCGATACGCTGGGAATACCGATGTCCGAAGCAGGCCCGATCTCCACAATAACAATAGCCGTATCCTCGTTCATAGGAGTATTGGCCGGAGGCATCATTTCCGACAGGTGGGTATCCCGCAACATACGCGGACGCATATATACAAGCGTAATAGGGTTGGGGCTCACCATTCCGTCCCTGTTGCTGTTGGGATACGGAAACACGTTGGTCGAAGTCGTAGCGGCAGGAATGCTGTTCGGAATAGGATACGGAATGTTCGATACAAACAACATGCCCATACTCTGCCAGTTCATACCCTCCAACAATCGGGCGACGGCATACGGGATAATGAACATGACCGGAGTATTTGCAGGAGCTGCGGTAACACAGATACTCGGCAAGTGGACAAACGACGGAAACCTCGGCGAAGGATTCGCCATGCTAAGCATAATAGTAGCAGCAGCAATACTTTTGCAGTTGCTCTTCCTTAAACCCAAGACCGACAATATGGAGTAAAAACAACAAACAACAAAAAGAATACGATGGACAAAATAACAGGACTTATAGACGCTCCGTTTACCCCGTTTTACGAAAACGGAGAAGTCAATTACGGGCCGATAGGCAAATATGCGTCGATGCTCAAGAAAAACGGCTTAAAAGGAGTCTTCATAAACGGCTCGTCGGGCGAAGGATACATGCTGACCGAAGACGAAAGGATGAAACTTGCCGAAGCATGGATGGCGGCCGCTCCCGAAGGGTTCAAAGTAATAGTACACGTCGGCAGTTGTTGCGTAAAATCGAGCAAGATGCTGGCCGAACACGCCGAAAAAATAGGAGCATGGGGAATAGGCGCCATGGCACCCCCCTTCCCCAAAATAGGCCGCATCGAAGAACTGGTAAAATATATAGAAGAGATAGCCGTCGGCGCACCCCGGTTACCCTTCTATTACTACCACATACCCGCCTTCAACGGAGCATACCTCCCTATGGTAGAACTGTTGGAAGCAGTCGATGGGCGAGTACCCAACTTTGCAGGAATAAAATACACGTATGAAAGCATATACGAATACAACCAGTGCCGGTTATACAAAAACGGCAAATACGACATGCTGCACGGACAAGACGAAACCATACTCTCGTCGCTGGCAATGGGAGGAGCCAGAGGCGGAATAGGCGGAACCACCAATTACAACGGACGCGAGCTGGTTGGGATAATCGAAGCATGGCAGGCAGGCGACATCGAAACCGCGCGCGAAAAACAAAACTTCGCACAGGACGTAATAAACGTAATATGCCATTATCGCGGCAACATAGTAGCCGGAAAACGAATAATGAAACTTATAGGACTGGATCTCGGCAAGAACCGAACCCCGTTCCGTAACATGACACAAGACGAAGAAGATGCCATGAAACGCGAACTTGAAGCAATCCATTTCTTTGAACGGTGCAACAAATTCTGAACACGAAAATATGACGGACAATAAAACAGAATATATAAAAAGCTGGCAGTCGCGGTACGAAAACGACCTCAAAAACGACATAATGCCCTTCTGGCTAAAAAACGGATTAGACCGCAAGAACGGAGGCGTCTATACCTGTCTCAACCGCGACGGCTCGTTGATAGATACAACCAAATCCGTATGGTTTCAAGGACGTTTCGGATTTATAGCCGCATTCGCCTACAACAACATAGCCCCCAACCCCGAATGGCTCGAGGCATCCAAAAGCTGTATAGACTTTATCGAGGCACATTGCGCCGATGAAGACGGCCACATGTACTTCGAAGTAACATGCGAAGGGCGGCCGTTAAGAAAACGCCGGTACGTCTTCTCCGAATGCTTTGCCGCAATAGCCATGGCCGAATATTCGATAGCATCGGGCGATACCACCTATGCCGCGAAAGCACTGGAACTGTTCCGGCGCATACAAAACTTTATCAGCACACCCGGGTTTTTGCCTCCCAAATATCTCCCCGAAATAGAGATGCAGGGGCACTCAATAACCATGATACTGATAAACACCGCATTCCGCATACGGAAAGCAATAGCCGCCCCCGAACTCGATGCCCGGATAGACACCTCGATAAAAGCGTTGAAAAACTATTTCATGCACCCCGAGTTCGAAGCACTGCTCGAAACCGTAGGGCCGAACGGCGAATTTATCGACACGATAAACGGAAGAACTATAAATCCCGGGCACTGCATAGAAACGGCGTGGTTCTTGCTCGAAGAAGCCGAATACCGCAACAGCGACCCCACTCTTGTCGATATGGCACTTACAATCCTCGACTGGTCGTGGAAATGGGGCTGGGACGAAGAATACGGCGGAATAATAAATTTCCGCGACTGCCGCAATCTGCCGCCGCAAGATTATTCGCAAGACATGAAATTCTGGTGGCCTCAAACCGAAGCCATAATAGCCACGATGTATGCCTATAAAATGAGCGGCAAAGAAAAATATCTCGAAATGCACCGTAGCATAAGCGACTGGACATACGCACATTTCCCCGACAAAGAGTACGGCGAATGGTACGGCTACCTGCATCGCGACGGTAGCGTTGCACAACCCGCCAAAGGAAACATCTTCAAAGGGCCGTTCCATGTTCCGCGCATGATGATACGGACGAGTATGCTGTGTTGCGACATCCTCGAAAACGAAGCATCGCGCAAATAACATGCAGTTGCCGACGGACAAAAAAACAACAAAGACACAATATCGCATTACAATATTCGTAATGCGATATTGCATAATAACCATATTGACAATATGTGCCAATACAGGGTGCCTCCGTGCGCCGGATACCCGGGTCATTACAACAGAGATTGCCGTATATGACGATTTCCCCGACGGAGAACCCGGAATATCGCAAGGTGCCTCAGCATCATATACAGGCGTATATGACGGAAAAATATATCTGGCAGGAGGGTGCAATTTCCCCGAAACTCCCGCAGCCGATGGCGGAGAAAAACGCTACTACAAAGGAATCTATGCCGCCGATATAACAGACGGTAACGCCGAAGAATTAAAATGGAAAAAAGTCGGAGAACTTCCCGAAGCATCAGCATACGGAGTCTCCGTCTCAACGCCCCGAGGCATAATATGTGCAGGCGGAACAGGTTACAACGGAGCGATAAAAAGAGCATATATAATAAGTAGAACAGAACGCTCCGACACCATAAAGACAGAAGCTCTGCCCGACATGCCGTATGCCATGGACAACATGTGCGGAGCTTACAGCAACAATACCATATACATATCCGGCGGAAAAACCGACGGAATCCCGGCCTGCACATTCATTACGCTGAACCTCGATTCGTTGGAAGCAGGGTGGCAGGTACGCGAACCGTTTCCCGGTCGAGCCCGTCTCCAGCCCGTCGGCATGATATACAAGTCGGGAAACGATACCGAATATCGAATATTGGGAGGATATTCCCCGCCCACAGAAACCGAAGGAGCAGTTGTCGCCGGCGACGGATATAAATATTCCGTCGCAGAAAACAAGTGGACATACATGCCATACCCGGCAGAAAACCAAAAAGAATATATGACATTTAGCGGAGCAACCGCAGTACAGATAAACGATACGGCGGCAGCAGTCTGCGGAGGAGTAAACAAAACAATATTCGCAACGGCATTGGACAGAGAGCAAAAACTCATCCGTGCGGCAGCCGCAGGAGACACTATTCAAATAGCGGCATTACAACAAGAAAAAAGACAATATATGACCAGTCCCCCGCCGTGGTACAAATTCAATAACAAATTGCTCCTGTACAGTACGTCGGCAAATACGTGCAGAGAAATAGCCGAAGCCCCATGCTTCGCACTTGCCGGCAGCAGCTCGGCAATATCCGGCGATACACTCTATTTTTTAGGCGGAGAGATAAAACCCGGAATAAGAACGGCGCAGGTAGTGCGGGTAATTATAAAGCATTAAAAGGCAATATATTTATGTGTACGACATATTTGTGAAAAAAAAATCGGACAATAGATGGCAGAATCCGAAAAAGTTATATAAATTTGTAATATTAAACTATTCCAAAACTATAAATTATGAGTAAACCGTATGTTGTAGGTATCGATATAGGCGGTACCAATACCGTGTTCGGCGTTGTTGATGCACGGGGGACAATAATAGACAGTGGTTCGATAAAAACAGCGAAACACGATAAAGTAGAAGACTATGTAAACGAACTTTACGGACAGTTGTTTGCGCTGCTTGAGAAGAACGATGTAGTAGATAAAATAGCCGGAATAGGCGTAGGGGCGCCTAACGGAAACTACTTTAACGGAACCATCGAGTTTGCCCCCAATCTGCCGTGGCGCGGAGTATTGCCGTTAGCACAGATGCTTACCGACAGGTTTGGAATTCCGGTAGCGCTCACCAACGATGCCAATGCAGCAGCAATAGGCGAGATGACGTATGGAGCCGCCAGAGGATTGAAAGACTTTATAATGATAACTCTAGGAACCGGAGTAGGCAGCGGAATAGTCGTAAACGGACAGTTGGTATATGGACATGACGGTTTTGCAGGAGAATTGGGACACGTAATCGTAAAGCCCGGAAACGGAAGACTGTGCGGTTGCGGCCGCTCGGGATGCCTCGAAGCCTACACCTCCGCAACAGGCGTGGCACGCACGGCAAGAGAATTTCTGGAAATGCGCAAAGACAACTCGTTGCTCCGTCAGATACCCATACAGGACATAACGTCGAAAGACGTATATGACGCAGCCATGGCAGGCGACCAGTTGGCAAAAGACATATTCGACTATACAGGAGACATACTCGGCGAAGCATTTGCCAACTTTACCGCTTTCTCAAGTCCCGAAGCGATAATCCTCTTCGGCGGACTGGCAAAAGCCGGCGATTTGATAATGAAGCCGATACAAGAATCCATGGAACGCAACATGCTCAACATATACAAAAACAAAGTAAAGCTCCTCTTCTCCGAATTAAAAGAGAGCGATGCAGCCGTACTCGGAGCAAGCGCATTAGGTTGGGAAGTAAAAAGAAAATAATCCTTACCCGCGCAAAAAAAAAGTTTGCGAAAACAAAAGACAAACAGAAGAAGGCGTGTCGGTTCGGCACGCCTCCTTTTTATGCAAATACGGCGGAAATCAAAATACACAAAACACAAGAGCCGCCGACAAATAACGATGACCCGATACATGGAGATACGGTGCAAGCAACATTAACATAAAAAAAGCGTGCGTCAATAACACCCCCTACATTCAAGTCTTCATAAATTACGCCACAAAACAAAATATTAGCTCCCGGGCGGCAGTCAAGCAGCAGTAGCAAACCCTCGTTAAAATAATAGCAAGAAAGTTTTGAATATACGCTACGTAAAACTATCTTAGCAAAACAATACAAAATACGCCGCAAAAGACAATGATAACCCTGTCCGATATATACGCCATACAAGCCAACAAAGAAAAACCCGGTAAAGGTAAAGTTTTGGTAGCCAGTCCGTTCATTACGGAAAAATGCTTTAAGCGGTCGGTAGTATATCTGTTCGAAGAAGGCGAAGACGACACATATATCGGGCTCGTACTAAACAAGAAGAGCGGCTGTTTTCTCGGCGACATTATTCGGGAAATAAAATGGCTGCCAAAAATACCGGTCTATTTGGGCGGTCCGGTAGGGACCAACCGACTGCTCTATCTCCACTGTCTGGGAAATATCTTTACCGATTCCGTACACATAAAAGAAAATATCTACCTCGGGACAGATTTGCTTTCAGTAATATCATACATATCCGCAGGAAATAAAATAGACGGATACGTCAAATTCTTTTTAGGATACAGCGGCTGGGGAGCAGGACAACTGAAAATGGAAATCGCTACGGAAGGGTGGGGTGTTGCCAACCTGCAAAACTCCGACAGTTGTTTAAAATACGACAATTCATTATGGCGCAAATCCGTCATTACTCTTGGCGAAGGATATTCATCGTGGTTGCGCATACCCGGTTCGTACAATTATAACTGACGGCCGTGTAAAACGCTAAAAAACTTCTGATACACGAAAACATCAGTATAACCGTGTCGGAATCTTTTCCAATCCTTCAATATACCGCTGCGGACGAATCCGTTCCTTTCAAAACATTTGATGCAATGAGCATTATCGACGGCAATATGAGCATATAACTGATGCAGCATCAATACCTCTCCGGCATACGAGCAGGCAAGGTCTATTGACATATCCGAATACCCGTTCCCCCGATACTTGCCGTCGATAAGCAACCCTAAGGCTGCCTTTCCGTTAATAGTGTCAATATCGAAAATATCAATCATCCCTATAACCGAACCCGACCCCGCAAGGCAAATCATCAACCTCATCTGTCCCAGTTCCAGCGCATTCTCACAGATAGAACGTTCAATATACATTTTTATCGTGAAACGCGAATAAGGATTAATCGTATCGCCCTTCATCCACAGAGCAGTGTCGTTTTCCCATTCATACAACACGTCGAGGTCTTCCGGTTCCACGGCGCGTAAAAAAAGAGTATTGTTGCGTAGTACGGACATGGTAGAATTTACAATTTAAAAGAATCGTTGAACGGTGTTCTGTTTAATATGGAGCGGCCGAGAGTAACCTCATCGGTATATTCCAGTTCGTCCCCTATGGAAACCCCTCTTGCAAGAATCGAAATATTGACGTTGAACGGGGCGAGTTTCCTGAACAGGTAAAAATTGGTTGTATCCCCCTCCATAGTAGTACTGAGCGCAAGAATTACTTCCGATATCCCTCCGGCAGCCACCCTCTCAACCAGCGAATCAATCTCGAGGTCATTCGGAGATATGCCGTCCATTGGCGAAATAACTCCGCCGAGGACATGATAAAGCCCGTTGAACTGTTGAGTATTCTCGATAGCCATGACATCCTTTATGCTTTCAGTAACACATACAATAGAAGAGTCCCTGTTGGCATTCGAACAAATATCGCACAAGTCGTTATCCGAGATATTATGGCAAACTTTGCAATATTTCACCTCGTTCCGTAAATTTATTATGGCATTTCCCAAAGCCTCGGCCGAAGCAATATCCTGTCTGAGAAGATACAGGACGAGGCGCAGAGCCGTTTTGCGACCGATTCCGGGTAATTTTGCGAATTCATTAACCGCCGCATCAAGAAGAGAAGACGAATATTGAGACATAACGTAAAATCGGTATATCGAAAAAAAAAGATATTCAGACATGGAAAACACCAAGCAGAATATCCATGCAAACTCAAAGTTACACCAATTTAATCACACCCCCAACAAATGCACCCAAAAATATATGATAATAAATATAATACGATGAAAAACGGAGCAAGAGACACAATAATGGGTTAAAAATAGTTCCCGAGCATAAAAAGTACAAAAAAAAACACTATATTTGTGGCAACTGCAATTACGGCACGAAACACGGAAGCCCCGTAAAAGCAGCACCATAATCAGTAAGGCGCACAGAAGAATGCAATCAGAGAAAAAAGTCATTTCTCAACTCAAACAATCCATGCCCCGTTTTTAGGACAAAGGAAAAACGACGAATATGAATATAAATGAGGCTAAGTTCGTAACGAGTTCGGTCGAAGTTTCCAAATGCCCGAATACCGGAAAAAAGGAATATGCTTTCATAGGACGTTCCAATGTAGGCAAATCCTCCCTGATAAACATGCTTACAGGCATCAAAGGGTTGGCCATGACGTCGTCCATGCCGGGCAAGACACAATGCATCAATCATTTCATAATAAATAACAGCTGGTATGTCGTGGATTTACCGGGGTATGGATATGCCCGGTGCGGAAAAGAAGCCCGCGAACGACTGCGGCAGATGATAGAAGAATATGTAACAAGGCGCGAAGAGATGTACATGCTTTTCGTATTGGTAGATTCCCGCCACGCCCCCCAGAAAATAGACATAGAATTCATACGGTGGTTAGGCGAAAACGGAATACCGTTCAGCATCGTATTTACCAAAGCCGACAAACTGGGAAAAGTAAGACTGGAAGAAAATATAGCATTCTATAAAACTACACTGTTGGAAGAATGGGAGGAATTGCCCCCGATATTCATAACATCGTCGGAAGACAAACGGGGGCGCGAAGAGATATTGGATTATATAGATACTATAAATAAGATGGAGTAGGGGGAGTAGCCCTGTTCTCCGTATAAATGGAAAGAGATGAAAGAAGAGTTGAAGATTAAATTTATGCGGGAAGCTATAGCCCTATCGGTACGAAGTGCCAAGATAGGCGGCGGGCCGTTCGGAGCCGTTATAGTAAAAGACGGGAAAGTAATAGCAAGAGGAGAAAATCGCGTAGTAAGAAAGACCGATCCTACGGCACATGCCGAGATAATAGCCATACGACAAGCCGCGTCGCGCTTGCATACCCACGATTTGTCGGGATGCACCATATTTGCATCCAGTCAGCCGTGTCCCATGTGTATGGCCGCCATATATTGGGCAAACATCGATGCGGTATATTATGCCGCCACATGCGAAGATGCAAGCTCGGTAGGATTCAGAGACGAATATCTGATAGAAGAATTCAAAAAAGAACCGCAGCATCGCGACAAGCCTCAAGAATATCTCGAGAACCTGCATGACGAAGCAATAATGGCGTTCAAGATGTGGGAAGAAGACGAAAACAAAAAAGAATATTAAAAAAACAAGAAACTAAAATGAGCAGTTGGTTTGAGTGCAAAGTAAAATACGACAAGATGATGGAGAACGGCATGCAGAAAAGCGTCTCCGAGCCGTATCTGGTAGATGCCCTGTCGTTCACCGAAGCCGAGTCCCGAATGATAGAAGAAATAACCCCCTACATATCGGGAGAATTTACCGTATCCGACATAAAAAGAGTAAAGCTGGCCGATTTGTTTTTCGATGAAACCGGCGACAAATGGTATAAAGCGCGAATAAACTACATCACAATAGACGAAAAAAGCGGAACGGAAAAAAAGACATCAGCATACATGCTGGTACAAGCAATCGACTTTTCCACCGCATTATCCAATCTCGAAGCAGGGATGAAAGGGTCGATAATGGATTACGAAATACACACCATAACCGAGACCCCGATACTGGACGTATATCGTTACGAAGTAAAAGACAAAAAAGAATCCGAGGAATAAGCGACATGAGTCAGCAAACAGCAGACAACATAAAAAAAATAAAAGCGACATTACCCTGCGGCGTAGAATTGGTCGCCGTATCCAAATTCCACCCCGAAGAAGTGATAAAAGAAGCATACCGGGCAGGACAACGAATATTCGGAGAAAGTCGCGTACAAGAGTTGCTGGCAAAAAAAGACCTGTTGCCGGCCGACATCGAGTGGCATTTCATAGGACACCTGCAAACCAACAAAGTAAAAAACATAGTCCCGTTCATAACCCTCATACACAGCGGCGACAGCGAAAGAATCCTCGACGAAATAAACCGGTGTGCCGAAAAAATCGGACGAAAAGTCCGAGTATTGCTGCAACTGCACGTTGCCGAAGAAGAAACAAAAACAGGCTTCACCCCAGAAGAACTCTATGAATACATGTCGCATGAAAAATGGCGGACTCTGAACCATATAACAATAAGCGGGGTTATGGGAATGGCGTCGTTTGTGGAAAACGAAGAACAGATACGGAAAGAATTTACCGAGATAAGAGCCATGTTTGACAATCTGAAAAAGCAATACTTCCCCAACGATGACGGATTCGCAATATGCTCCATGGGAATGTCGCACGATTACCGGATAGCTGTAGAATGCGGCTCCACCATGGTACGAATAGGAACGACGATATTCGGAGAACGCGAATATTGAAAGGCAGAAACACAGCAGGCGCGGCAAATACAAGCTCCGAAAATATGTTTAAAAACATATTGTGTCGGTTGATAACGAATGTAAAATTGCGCTAATTTTGTAACAATGCATTTCAACGAACGGAAGCAAAAAACGATATAAAATTATGACACTGTCAGGATTACAAGAGTCGGCATTCGATGCCGAAGTATCAGGAAAAAAAGTAGCCCTATACGTATTGACCAATAAAAACGGAGCGGAAATCTGTATAACCAATTACGGCGGCATAGTAGTCTCCCTTATGGTGCCGGACGCAAAAGGCGAAATGCGCGACGTAGTGCTCGGACACAACAGCATAGCAGAATACCTCAACTCCCCCGAACCCTATCTGGGCGCATTGATAGGACGTTACGGCAACCGCATAGGAAAATGCCGTTTCAACATCGACGGAAAGACCTATCAAGTAGCATCCGCCAATCCCGACTGCGCATTGCAT
Source organism: Candidatus Caccoplasma merdipullorum (assembly GCA_017694415.1). Lineage (GTDB taxonomy): Bacteria > Bacteroidota > Bacteroidia > Bacteroidales > G3-4614 > Caccoplasma_A > Caccoplasma_A merdipullorum. The sequence goes on along the minus strand of JADIMW010000048.1, from coordinate 603 downwards.
GGCGGCAAAATAGGGTATAACAGTGTCGTATGGGATGCCCGACAGACAGACAAATCGACCCTCCAGCTCACCTATCTCTCCCCCGACGGAGAATCCGGATTCCCCGGCAATCTCTTTATCAAGGTCGAATACAAACTCACCGATAAAAACGCGATGAGCATAACCTACGAGGCATTCACCGACAAACCCACGGTAATAAATCCCACGCATCACTCTTTCTTCAACCTCAACGGCGACGGATGCGGCGAGATAACCAACCATATAGTAACCATAAACGCCAAGTATTTTACCCCTATGGATGACAAATCCGTTCCCACGGGCGAAATACGGCCGGTATCCGGAACTCCGATGGATTTTCGCAAACCCTTCGAAGTCGGAGCGCGAATCGACGACAACTACCGGCAGTTGATATACGGGCGCGGATATGATCACAACTACGTCCTCACCAAACGCTATCCCGGCGAATACTCGTTTGCGGCAAAGGCATACTCCCCCGCGAGCGGAATCGGCATGACCGTAGAGACCACCGAGCCCGGCGTACAACTCTATACCGGCAACTGGCTGAACGGATTCGAAGGAAAACAAGGGCGGAAGTACACCGCG
>JADIMW010000047.1 GCA_017694415.1 Candidatus Caccoplasma merdipullorum | reverse complement strand
GTGTATGACGAGTATAGTTGTTCTATCGTATTCATAACAAAAACCAATATGTCGGGAGAATACCAAACAGTAATTTCATCCGTTTTGCAAAAATAGTGAAAGGCGAGGGCAGAGGCAAACGAAAACGGAGTTTTCGAGTTTGACTATGCCGAGCCGCCTCCTGTTTTCGACGTCAGTCAAAAATAGAGAAAGACAGAGGGCAGAGGCAAACGAAAACGGAGTTTTCGAGTTTGACTATGCCGAGCCGCCTCCTGTTTTCGACGTCAGTCAAAAATAGTGAAAGACGAGAGTTGCGGCAATCCTGTTTCTGCAAAATGATGTATGCATATTTTTATGATACGCACAAACATATCGCATAAATCATACTCCGGAGCTACAACGCCACAAGTTGATATGAAAAATGCGACAGGCAACAGGCTTGTCGCATTTCCGTCTTGTCATGTATGGATTTGTCCTATTTGCGTTGTTTTATCTTGTTCCATTTTTCACGGGCAAGAACCTGCATGTCGGTAGTGGTGTCGAATTCGTCCACAATCTCTACGCCGAGCATCGTTTCAATAACATCTTCCATTGTTACGATGCCTCGTAAACACCCGTATTCGTCAGTTATTATCGAGATATGCTCTTTGCTCGCGAGCATCTTTTCCCAGATATTCGACACTATTTCGTTTTCGTTGAACGACAGTATGGGGCGTTTTATTTGCGACAGTGATACGTTGAATTTGTCTTCCGAGAGTTTCTCCAGAACCATGGCTCTCAGTACGTATCCGGTAATATAATCGCGGTTTTCTTCATAAACCGGAATACGTGAGTAGGGTTTGAATTGTTCGTTGGCATAAAACTCTTTCAGTTTCATGCTTTCGGGAGCCGAGGCTATTACAATGTTGGGAGTCATAATCTCCTTTGCCGTAACGTTTATCAGTTTTATGAAGTTTTGTATTATCTTGTTTTCTTTTGCTTGAAATACGCCTTCTTCCGCTCCGATGTTTACCATGGCCGATACCTCTTCGCGACTAACCGACAGTTGTTGCTTTTTGGGAGAGAAGACTTTTGTGATTACCTCCGACAACATAACCAGCGGGTATGTTATTATTACCAATGCGTGAATAACTTTTGTAGAGGGGATGGCAAGCGTCCGCCAATACGATGCACCGATAGTTTTGGGTATTATTTCGGAAAGCACCAGAATCAAAAGCGTAAGCAGAGCGGAAATCAGCCCGAAATACTCTTGTCCGAATATTTTTACCGATTCCGAACCGACACCTGCCGCGCCTATCGTATGAGCTATGGTGTTTAACGACAAGATTGCCGCAACGGGCTTGTCTATGTTTGTTTTGTATTCTCTAAGCAGTTTGGCGGTTTTTGCACCCTGATTCTCTTTCATGGAGATAAACGACATGGGTGTAGAAAGCAATACTGCTTCAAGAACAGAACACAAGAATGATAAAGAAAGTGCGCCTATTAAATATAATAGTATAAGTCCCATATATTGATTGTTAAGTAAGACATGGTTCAGATACGTTCGGGAAAACTCGGTCTGAACGTTATTTTCTGTAAATGAGCCGGTAGAGTGGGGGAATGCTCATTCACGGTACACGTAGTATGTCTGGTGTCTCTTGTCGGAAAACAAATTGAATGTAAAGCTGTATTCTGAATGGCCGGTTTTTATGGAATATAACCCGGAGTACCTGTTTTGCTTTTGACCGTAGGAGGATATATTCCCGTTTTTTATGCCTGACAACAAGTTTAAGTATAGAATTTTTGTCTTTTCTATATTGGCATTGTCATCATCCGAGTCTGAAGATGAACCGTTTTCCTCTTGGAATATTGAAGGAGAAAACATTTTTAAAAAGATATTTTGTGTGTGTATAGTTTGCGTACTGTTTTTAACAGTTACAAAAGTATATCAAAATAAGGGTTGATAACTAAACTTAATGGTTAAAAAAAAATAATGGACTACATCTCTCTTCAGGCATGTAATATACCTGTTATTTAAAATGGACGAAGGTAATGCGCTTTAAAATGAAGCTTACATCCGTTATTTATCTGTTTTCGCCAGCGATAATATTTCTGCTATTTTCTCCTCCAACGGCATTTCGTAATCAATCCAGTGAATAGCGAATCCTCTGCGTTCCATGCCCCTGAACCATGTCATTTGTCGTTTGGCAAACTGGTGTATTGCTATCTCAAGAAGTCTTACGGTTTCATCGTAAGAGGTTTTGCCTATTATATATTCCGTTATGTATTTGTATTCCAAACCGTAGTAAATAAGATTCTCGGGAGGGATACCTTCATCGAGCAGTTTCTTCACTTCATCAACCAGCCCTTCTTTAAGACGTGCGTGAAGACGTGTTGTTATATTGTTCCGACGTCTCTCGCGGTCTATTTTTATACCCACCAGAAGCGTATTTAACGGTTTGTCTTCAAGTTGTTCCGCAGGGCAGTTTTTATAATATTCAGCTATCTCTATTGCGCGAATTGCACGTTTGCAAGTGTCCGTATCGGTGGTGTTGTGCAACGTCTTGTATTGCGACAATATTTTTTCCAGTTCAGGAAGCGTCTTGTCCGACAGGGCACTTCGAAGTTCTTTGTTTTCCGGAACATTCGGCATGGCATATCCTTTAAGTACGGTTTCGACATATAGACCGGAACCGCCGCATATAACCGGTGTTTTCCCTCGTCCTATTATATCCGTGTAGGCATTCTCGAAATCTCTTCGATATTCATACAGGTTGTATTTGTATCCGGGCTCGCATATGTCTATCAGATGATATGGGATGTTTTTTCCCGCCGAAGTGTATTCCGAAAGGTCTTTCCCTGTCCCGATGTCCATCCTGCGGTATATCTGCCTCGAGTCGGCCGATATGATTTCACCGTTGAGAGCAGCTGCAACACCTACAGCCAATGCCGTTTTTCCCGATGCTGTAACTCCTATTATCGTAATGGATTCTTTACACATGTTTACTGTCTGTTGTTTACGGCATCAAATATCACACCGTCGAGAAAATCGAATTCCGCACGGACAACTTCCGATATTTCACCCGGTTTGGCTTTGGATATTTCATCTTTGCTCCAGAACCTGCCGGTATCCTCGAAGTATGATAAATCTTTGCCTTGCAAGTCGCATATATACATGAATACGATTCTGTTTTCATTTACGCAGGAGTATTTGTACTTGGTTACAAAATGTAATGACCGGACATTTATTACTCCTTTTATCGCTCTGAGCAGACACTCCTTGTACTGTTCCCTGTATCGGAGAATGGCTGTAAAAGGTGTATCCAAAGTATTGTATCCGCTTATATGTTTTACCCTCCTCAGATAAATTTTACCGCCGTTCAATACTATTATTCGTACTTCCACAAGAATATAATTATTTGTATCCGGATGTGTATTTCCGGTATTCAAACCTCCTATTACTTTGCATTTGTTATCCACAATGGCAATCCAGTCTTTTTTATATGAACCGCGAGCGACATATAATGCCCTGAAAAATTCTATAACGAAAGCCGTGTAAATGATTGATGCGAACAGTGTGGCATATCGTCGCCATATATCATCATCCGCAGTTTCGTATTTGATAACAGTTACGATAAAAAATATGCCGTATATTACAGCCAGTATAACCGCAATGCGGCGGAACTCTCTGTTGGCGAACCATGCATTCCAGTCGTTACCTCGAGGTTTGTCGTTAGGCGTATAATTTTTTTTATAGGCTATAATCAACAATGTGGAGAGCAGCATGGAAACCGCTGCAATAATTACGGCCGGATTCCACGACAGTATCGTCAGGTATATGGTAACGGCGTGCAGCACTATTGCAACAGGATATACCGGAGTTTTTATTTTCGCTATGTTTCGGAATACAACGTAAAGTATCAATAAGAACAGTGCCGCCGTGGCATGTCTTGTTATAAGCATCCCCGATGTTATAGCGCCGTTTGTCGCCGCGTCCGACCATAATGATAAAGATGTGATTATTGCATAAGGTACGAGTGCGGCGGTATGCCACATGTTTATAAGTGCCAAAGTGGAGAATCTTTTTGTCATAGTCCCTCTGTCCGTTTAAAAATGCAATGTCCGCACCTTGCGAGCGTGCTTTGTCTCCCTGGCTGTAGAAGGCGTATTTGTTTCAATATATTCCAGTCAGTTTGTTATCCTCCAAGCCGACAGCACCCTCCGGTGTCTTGTCAAGGTGCAAAAGTATATTCTCCGGCATCCCTTTGCAATATCGTACTTCTAAACTAATCACAAAATAATCTGCAATAAGTGTAAGCCTGTTTCGAGATATTATTTAGTGTTCTGCTTTATGAAGTTGCAGATTCTCGTGAACAGATGCAAGCGGGTGTCGCATCCGGTTATGGAGTGATTCTTGTTCGGGTATATTTGCATGTCGAACTGTTTCCCGGCTTCTATTAGTGCAGAGGTATATTGAAGCGTATTCGCCAAATGCACATTGTCATCGGCCGTTCCGGAAACAAGCAGCAACTTGCCCGAAAGGTCGGCAGCCATTTTTACCGCCGATGTGGAATTATACCCGCTTTCGTTCGCTTGCGGCGTATTCATGTATCTTTCGGTGTATATTGCATCGTAAAAATGCCAATCGGTAACCGGGGCAACGGCGATTCCCGAATTGAATACCCCTTTGCCGAGCGACATTGCCATAAGGGTTGTATATCCTCCGAAACTCCAGCCGAATATCGTTATGTTGTCTTTATCTATGTATCCGAGCGAACCGATATGTTTAGCCGCCGAAATCTGGTCGTTTGCCTCCGGCAATCCGAGTTTCTTATACATGCAATGTTCAAAATCCCTGCCTCGTCCCGGAGTCCCTCGCGGATCGACGCAGACTACTATATATCCCTCGCTTACCATGTAGTTGCGCCAATCGGGGCTTTCCCATTTGTCGAGAACCGACTGTTTGCCCGGCCCGCTGTATTGTGTCATTATTACTGGATATTTTTTATCGGCGGAGAACCCGTCTGGCTTTATCATGTAACCGTTCAATACAGTACCGTCGGCAGTCTGGAATGAAAAAAACTCTTTAATGCCGCAGTTCGGACAGGAGAGGTGTCCGTTCTTTTCAAATGTCTTTACAATTTTCCCTCCGGCAGTATTAAGTGTTGTAACCGGCGGAGTGGAGGTGTTGCTGAACGTATTTATAAAGTAGCTTGCATCGGAATTGAAATATGCCGTGTTGTATCCTTTTCCCGATGTGAGTTTTGTTGTCTTTCCCGACAGGTCGGTTTTGTATATCGAACTGTACAGAGTCCCTTCGGCATTCCCCTGATAGTAAAAGCTGTTTTTACCGTCCGAACCGAGGAATTCGATGACATCCCATTTTCCCGATGTGAGTTGCTTCAGCAACTGCCCTTTCGTGGAGTATTGATACAAGTGCCGATAGCCGTCGCGCATTGACGGAATTATGAAAAAGTTATCGTAGAACGTAATCTCCCTGTATGCGGCTTCGTCTATCCAAGTGCTGCTCTTTTCATTCAGAAGCAGTTTGGCCGTTCCGGACTTAGGATTCACACTATATACGTTGAGGATGTTTTGTTCCCGGTTCAGCGTCATTACGGCAAGCGACAAGGAGTCTTTAGTGAATACTATTCGCGGGATGTAGTCGTTGTCCTGAAGAGGGACATCCATCCTTTTTACCACTCGCGATTCTACGGTATATGTATATACTTCGGCCTTAGCACATTCTTCCCCCGGGAAAGGGTATTTATACTCGAACAGTCCGGGATAAAGCGAGTATTCTGCCATATATGGACAATAGCCTCCGTACAGTTGTACGGGATACGGTTTCGTCATTCTCTCGTCGGTTCTTAAAAATGCCAGAGTGGAATTGTCGGGAGCCCACGTAAGGCTGTTTACAAAAGAAAACTCTTCTTCGTATGCCCATGATGTGCTGCCGTATATGACATTGCCCGTTTCACCTCCTTTTGTTACTTCCGATTGCGAGTCGTAGTCGAGTTTCTTCAAATAGATATTTCCCTCACGAACAAAAGCCACCATGCGCCCGTTGGGAGAAAAAGTGGCAATCTGTTGCTTGCCATCGTCGCACAAAGGCTTTACCAAATTGCGCATTATTTCGAAAGTATAGTAATTTGCTTTGAATGAGCGACGGTATATCTTTTCCGAATCCGTATATAAAAGTATCCGTTTAAAGTCGCGGCTCATGTCGAACCCGTCGAACCTGTCGAACGGACATTCTCTGGCTTTTGCCGCATTGAACAGAGTGTCCACCACTTTCCCGCTTTTATATTCGTATTTCAGAATAAGTGTTTTGGAATCGTCGGCTGCGGCAAAATATTCGCCGTCTTCAGTCGATATGGCTTTTATTACAGGTTTTGTCCGATACTTGTCCGAAACAAAATCATTAAGTTCGGATGCAACCATATCCAAACACGGGAGAACAAGCAACAGCGCCAATATTGATATTTTAGACTTCATGATTACGATTTTTAATGAAGCAAATTTACACTATATTTTAAATAATACGGGGTGTATAATTGTAAAAAGCCATGTATTTAGGACATTTTTGCTTTTGCATCAATAGAGTCATATTTGTAGTTAGAAAATGTTTTGTCTTGAATAATTATGTATGCGGGAGTAATTTTTTCCGTACATTTGCAATGTATCATGCGTCGTATCTCCAGAATATGACGTTTCTGAATGACGAGACGATGCGGGTTTTTTGATAGTATATGAAATTTGAATTGTCATCGATTATGGATTACGGATTTGTACGCGTTGCAACAGCTGTCCCCGATGTGAAAACAGCCGACCCTTATTATAATGCAACCCAGATAATATCATTGATAAAAAAAGCTGCCGGTGATAATGCCGACATGGTGGTATTTCCCGAACTCTCCCTTACGGCTGCCTCGTGCGGCGATTTGTTCAAAAGACGATATTTGCTGCAATGTGCCGAGTCGGCATTGTCGCAGATATTGTCCGAGACAGTCTCCGAAACGACACTTGCAGTATTGGGGCTTCCCCTCCTTGCAGGAGGCAGAGTGTATAATGTCGCTGCAGTTTTTCAAAACGGACGTATATTGGGAATTGTGCCCAAGTCATCGATAACGGGGGCTCAGAAACGTTGGTTCTGTTCCGTCGAAGATGTTGAGATACCGCTAACTTTGTGCGGTCAGTCCGCTGTTTTGTCGGACAAATGCGTTTTTAAGTCGGGAGAGGTATCGGTATCTGTAAGAATCGGCGAAGATGCTTTGTCGGTGAAAGGAGAGTTGCAACCCGGACGGATAATTGCGGTACCTGCGGCATACCCCGAACTTGCTGGACGCAATGACCGTATCCGTTCGATGATAGCGGCCAAGTCGTCTATGGAGCATAATGCTTATGTAATGGCTGCTGCAGGAGCAGGAGAATCGACTACCGATTATGTTTACGGAGGGGCAACGATGGTTGTTGAGGATTTCGATGTGCTGGTCGAAGGGGAAAGGTTTTTGTCGGGCGGTAGTTACGCCGTTTGTGATGTAGATGTGGAGAAGTTGAGTAACAGGCTTGTTGCGGAAGAAAGGACGGACTTATACAACGATACGGAGTTGGTATGCGAGTTTTCGCGCCGGGTCGATTCGCCTTTCGTACTAATGCGTAAAGTAGATGCGCATCCGTTTATACCGGAGAACCAGAATGAACTCTCGGCTCGCTGCAAAGAGATATTCGACATTCAGACTGCTTCTCTGCTTCAGAGACTTCGCCATACAGGGCTGTCGAAAGCGGTATTGGGAATATCTGGAGGTCTTGATTCCACTCTTGCATTGCTTGTTGCAGTTAATGCCTTCGATAAGGCGGGATTGCCGCGAGAGAATGTCTATGGGATAACAATGCCGGGTTTCGGAACGACCGACCGTACATATACAAATGCCTTGAATATGATGAAGGCTTTGGGAATAACTATGAAGGAGATTTCCATTAAAAAGGCATGTATCCAGCATTTCGAGGATATAGGACACGACTTGTCCGTTCATGATGTTACGTATGAAAACTCACAGGCGAGGGAGAGAACTCAGATTCTTATGGACTTTGCCAACAAGACAGGAGCATTGCATATAGGTACCGGCGACATGTCGGAACTTGCCCTCGGATGGGCTACATATAACGGCGACCATATGTCGATGTATAATGTAAACGGAGCTGTTCCAAAAACCATGGTGCGTTATATGGTGGCATGGATTGCTCTTGAACAGGGAGGGGAAATTCGCGATACATTGCTCGATGTCGTCAATACTCCTATTTCTCCCGAACTTATGCCGGCCGGAGATGATGGAAAGATAGAACAGAAAACAGAAGATTTGGTAGGCCCGTATGAACTTCACGACTTTTTCCTTTATAATTTCATGAAAAACGGTTTCTCTCCGGCAAAGATTCATTTTCTTGCTCTCGCCGCTTTTGGAGATAAATATGACAGTGCAACGGTAAAGCACTGGCTTACCGTATTTTTCAGACGATTCTTTTCACAGCAGTTTAAGCGTTCTTGCCTTTCCGACGGACCGGCGGTAGGAAGTATAGGATTGTCGCCCCGCGGTGGCTGGATGATGCCGAGCGATGCGTCTGCCGCCGCATGGCTTCGGGAGTGTGAAACTTTATGAATAACAGTGTAGGTGAAAAATGTATTTAAAAAGTCTTTATGCGTATCTTGTTGTAAAATAAGCTTGTTGCATATGGCTTGTGCCGTAATGCAAGGAGCATGCTACGTAAAAAGAGAACAATTTTACCGAATTTTATAATATTATTATGTATTAGCTTGCCGATATTTATTTAATTTTGCCACGGATTTAAGGCATTATTAATAAGGTGTCAGGTAATAATTTCAGTAGGAAAAAATTTTAATAGTATGTCTAAAATTACGAAAGAAGATGCTCTTGAATATCACCGCAGCGGGAAACCGGGAAAGATAGAGGTGATTCCGACAAAACCGTACAGTACGCAAATGGATCTTTCTCTTGCGTATTCTCCGGGTGTTGCAGAGCCGTGTCTTGAAATAGAGAAGAATCCGTACGATGCGTACGAATATACAGCAAAAGGGAATCTAGTGGCAGTAATATCGAACGGTACCGCCGTGTTGGGACTTGGCGATATAGGCGCACTTGCCGGGAAACCTGTTATGGAAGGTAAAGGCCTGCTGTTTAAAATATTTGCAGGTATCGATGTGTTCGATATTGAAGTGGATGAAAAAGACCCCGACAGATTTGTTCAGGCAGTAAAGGCAATAGCTCCCACTTTCGGAGGTATAAACCTTGAAGATATAAAAGCTCCCGAATGTTTTGAAATAGAGAACAGATTGAAAAAAGAGCTCAATATTCCTGTAATGCACGATGACCAGCACGGTACTGCCATAATATCGGGAGCTGGTTTGATAAATGCTCTCGAATTGCAGAACAAGCGTATAGAGGATGTCCGCCTCGTCGTAAACGGAGCAGGTGCTTCGGCAATATCCTGTACCCGCCTTTATATGCGGTTGGGTATAAAGAGAGAGAATATCGTCATGGTGGACAGCAAAGGTGTTATCAATTCAAAACGCGAAAACCTTAATGCCGAGAAGAAAGAGTTTGTAACTGACCGCGATATCTCGACGCTGGCAGAAGCTATGGCCGGAGCCGATGTTTTCCTCGGACTTTCACGTGCAGATATTCTTACGCCGGAAATGATTCAGTCCATGAACGAGAGACCTATCGTTTTTGCTTTGGCAAATCCCAATCCCGAGATTTCGTATGAAAAGGCAAAAGCCTCACGTCCCGACCTTATATTCGCCACGGGTCGTTCCGACTATCCCAATCAGATAAACAACGTATTGGGATTCCCCTACATATTCCGCGGAGCATTGGACGTTCATGCATCGCAGATAAACGAGGACATGAAACTCGCTGCCGTATATGCAATAGCCGGTTTGGCAAAAGAACGTGTACCGGAAGTGGTAAATGCCGCATATAATATAAAGAGAATAAGTTTCGGCCCTGAATATATCATACCGAAAGCTCTCGACCCGAGGTTGCTGACATGCGTAGCCCCTGCCGTTGCAAAGGCTGCAATAGATTCCGGTGTGGCAGGTAAGGAGATAACCGACTGGGATGCATATAAAAACAGTCTGCGTGCAAGAATGGGCTACGACAACAAGTTGATGCGCGGTCTTACAGACATGGCAAAGCAGAATCCGAAACGTGTCGTATTTGCCGAAGCAAATCATGTAAACATGCTTACGGCTGCCGTAACGGCCTACAAAGAGGGTATATGCAAGCCCATACTGCTGGGAAACAACGAAATGATTGCCAAAACTGCTGCACGCAACAACCTCGACCTTACAGGTATAGAGATTGTGAACTTGCGTCATGATGACGAATATGAAAGACGTTGCCGTTATGCAGAGATACTTGCAAAGAAACGTGAACGCGGCGGTATAACTGTGGATGAAGCTTATGAGAAGATGTTCGACCGTACATATTTCGGTATGATGATGGTTGAAACAGGTGAGGCCGATGCGTTTATAACCGGAACATATACCAATTACACCGAGGCTGTGGAGATTGCCAAGAATGTTATCGGAATACGTCCGGAATACAACCATTTTGGTTCGATGCATATCGTATCGACGAAAAAAGGTACATACTTCCTTGCCGATACTCTTATAAATCCGCACCCGAACGAGGATACACTGGTGGATATAGCCAGATTGTCCGTCCATACGGTTAAGTTCTTTGCCAACGAGCCTGTAATGGCCATGTTGTCGTATTCCAACTTCGGTGCTGAGAAGAGCGGAAGTGCCGCAAAAGTTCACAGGGCAATAGAGAAGTTGCATGAAAATTACCCGGAACTGTTGATAGACGGAGAGATGCAGTTGAACTTTGCAATGGACAAGACGTTGCGCGACAAGACATTCCCGTTCAACAAACTTGCAGGTATGGATGTAAATACTCTTATTTTCCCGAACTTGAGTTCTGCAAATCTGGCATATAAACTCTTCCTCGAAATGGGTGTAAACGATTCGGTTGGTCCTATCCAGATGGGTCTTAACAAACCTATCCACTTTACCGATATAGAGAGTTCGCCACGCGATATTTTGAATCTTACTACGGTTGCCGTTGTGGATGCAATTGTAATGGAGCAGATAAACAAGAACAAATAATAAAGTATTCATTACTGAAGATGGGGGTGGAATATTTTTATTTCACTCCCTTCTTCTTGTTTATAAGAATCGTGATAAGTTAGTTTACATGTTTATATAAAAGTCGCCTACTATATTTTTGTATTCTTCACTGTATGTCCCGAGAGCAGTATTTATAGTTATTGAATTCCAGATGTAGTCGGTCGGCGTCCTGCTCCATTCCGTTAGAACCCTTTTGGGAAACTTCTCTTCCGCAGTCGTAAATACGTCTGTCCTCCGATATAAGAACATACGGTTTTCTGTTGCGGCTTTTGCAATATCTCCGTAGCTTTCCCAAGTGGTTATAAGCGATATTTTTCCGTTTTCAGCCAATATCTTTCCGCATCCGTTAAAGAGGTCGTCATATTCGAGAGAGTCTGTATGACGGGCTATCTCCCTGCTTTTGTTTCCCGGTTTAAGCGAATCTTTGAAAAATGGCGGATTAGATATTATGGCATTATACCTTACACTGCATGTTGAAGCGTAACTCCTGAAATCAGCGCAGATTAGATTTATACGGTCGTGCCATGCCGAATTGTTGAAATTTGCGAGAGCATCCTTTGCCGCACCGGCATCGATCTCTATTGCCTCTATTGCAACCTCTTTCGATGACCTTTGTGCGCACATTAGGGCAATGATGCCCGAACCGCATCCGACATCGAGAATCCTACCTTCTCCCGGAATATAGGCCCATGCACCCAGAAGGACGCCGTCGGTACCTACTTTCATGGCAGAGTGCGTGTCTTGCAGCGAAAATTGTTTAAACTTAAACGACATGAGGGCAAAGATAGTGAAAGGCGAGAGCAGAAAAAACAAGCTTGCTTGAATTTTTATGCCGAGCCGCCTCCTATCTTCGCTGCGATGCGGCAAAGAAGTGAAAGGCGAGGGCAGAAAAAACAAGCTTGCTTGAATTTTTATGCCGAGCCGCCTCTTATCTTCGCTGCGATGCGGCAAAGAAGTGAAAGACGAGAGCAAAAAGCCAAACTTGTTTGAGATTTTTGCCGAGCCGCCTCCTGTCTTCGCTGTGCTGCGGCAAAGAAGTGAAAGGCGAGGGAAGAGACAAACGAAAACGGAGTTTTAATGTATTATTATGCTGAGCTTCCTTTTGCCTTAGGTAATAAGTTAAACAAGCGAAAATATAGGACGGTTATCTATTTTTAATATCAGTATTTTTAAAAGAAAAAATTCTCTATATACTTAAAAATATATATTATTTCTTGCCAGTATCTCCATATTTATATACTCTGCATTAATTTTGGCACAGCAGTTGTTCTATATAAATACCAGTGCGCCCGATATGGCGCATGCACAATAATCTGACAAATTGGCAACATAAATATATGAAAAGTTATTTCAATCAAGAAGAAGAGGTGGCATTCGTGCCTATAATAACTGATGCTGAAGGCGGATTGGATCTGGAGTGTCCGGATGTCGATGAGGAGAATTTACCGATACTTCCGTTGCGCAACATGACGCTCTTTCCGGGTATAACTCTGCCCGTACTTGTGGGACGCAGAACCTCTTTGGCATTGGTAAAAGAGGCATTCAACAACAAAAAATACATAGGCGTAGTTTGCCAGAAGAAGGCTGATATAGATGATCCCGCATTCGATGATATCTATTATATGGGTTCTATTGCGGAGATTGTAAAGATTCTGGATATGCCCGACGGCAATACAACCGTTATATTACAGGGTAAACGTCGTTTTAAATTATTGTCGCTGACGAATAATTATCCTTATTTAAAAGGCAAAGTGGAGTTGGTGGACGAGATAATGACAAAGAACGACAATCCGGAGTTTATGGGATTGGTGTCGGCATTGAAAGACCTGACTGGCGAGTTTTTGAAGAATCTCGGAGACCCTTCCCGTGAGTTGCTGTTTGCCGTACAAAATATCGGTAATCCGTATTTTCTTATAAATTTCCTTTCGGCCAATCTGCCTATATCGATAGAACGCAAACAGGCTTTGCTCGCTGAAGATTCCATAAAGGAGAGGGGGGTCAAGCTATATGCAGAATTAAGTAAAGAGACCCAATTCCAGGAAATAAAAGCACGTATCCAGTCTAAAACCCGCGAGGATATATCGCAGCAGCAAAGGGAGCATTTCCTGCAGCAGCAGATAAAGACAATACAGGAGGAACTCGGGGAGACACAGGAACAGGATATTTCGGAGTTGATGGATAAGGCTTCGTCGAAAAACTGGAGTCAGGAAGTCGCTGCGATATTTGAAAAAGAATTGCGTAAGTTGCAGCGGTTATATCCTCAGACACCCGATTTTTCGGTACAGTACAATTATCTGGAGACATTTGTGGATTTGCCGTGGAATGAATATACTTGCGATAATTTCGATTTGAAAAATGCCCAGAAGCAACTCGATAAGGACCATTATGGTTTGGAAAAGGTAAAGGAACGTATAATAGAACATCTTGCCGTATTGAAACTGCGAGGCGACATGAAATCTCCGATACTGTGTCTGTATGGCCCTCCCGGAGTCGGAAAAACATCGCTCGGACGTTCCATCGCAAAAGCCCTTAACCGTAAATATATCAGGATGTCGTTGGGCGGTTTGCATGACGAAGCGGAGATCCGAGGGCACAGACGTACATATATCGGTGCAATGCCCGGCCGTATAATACAAGGCTTGAACAAGGCCGGCAGTGCCAATCCGGTATTCGTTCTCGATGAGATTGACAAGATTGGTGCAGATTTCAAGGGCGACCCGTCGTCGGCTCTGTTGGAGGTGTTGGATCCGGAACAGAACAATGCTTTCCACGATAATTATCTGGATGTTGATTTCGACCTGTCAAAAGTTATGTTCATAGCTACGGCCAATAATTTGGGAACTATATCGCAACCGTTGTTGGACCGTATGGAACTTATCGATGTGTCGGGTTATATACTTGACGAGAAAGTAGAGATAGGGCGTCGTCATCTGCTGCCGAAACAACTTGAGGAACACGGATTGCAAAAAGCGGATGTGGATATTCCCAAGAAAACCATGGAAGCGATAATAGACGGTTATACGAGGGAGTCGGGCGTGCGTGAACTGGAAAAGAAAATTGCCAAGATAATGAGGCGTATAGCCAAAAAGAAAGGCTCGAATGAGGAGTATGACCCGAAAATATCCGTGGCGGCATTGAAGGATTATCTCGGAGCACGGGAATATACGCGGGATATTTATGAAAACAACGATATTGCCGGTGTAGTAACAGGTCTTGCATGGACTGCGGTAGGAGGGGAGATCCTGTTTATCGAAGCAAGTCTGACAAAAGGTAAAGGAGAGAAACTTACCCTCACCGGAAATCTGGGAGACGTTATGAAAGAGTCTGCCGTTTTGGCATTGCAATATGTAAAATCGCATTCCGACGAACTTGCTATTCCAGAGGAAGTCTTCGACAAGTGGAATCTGCATGTGCATGTTCCGGAAGGTGCAATACCCAAAGACGGCCCGTCGGCCGGTATAACAATGGTTACGGCCATAGCGTCGGCCTTTACCCAGCGGAAAGTAAAGTCGCATCTTGCGATGACAGGCGAAATAACGCTGCGAGGCAGAGTCTTGCCTGTCGGAGGAATTAAGGAAAAGATATTGGCTGCCAAAAGAGCCGGCATAAAGGAGATAATTCTTTGTGAGGAGAACAGAAAGGATATAGAGGAGATACCGGAAATGTATTTAAGAGGGTTGGAGTTCCATTACGTGCGTAAAATATCGGAGGTTCTGGATATTGCCCTTATGGAGAAGAAAGTCAATCATCCGTTGATGCTGAATTATACTTCTCCAAATTTGCAGCCTAATCCTGCGCAGGCTTGACATTGAGCCTTTCTAAAAAAATTGACGGTATGGGTATTCTACAGTTTCATGGGTATCCATACCGTTTTCATTTCTTCGCCGTTTTCTCCTTAATAAGTAAGGCGGGTTGTCCGAGGGCAAATATATATTCTAAGGGATTCTGTGGTATTGTTTTATGTTTGTTGGGAATATTAATACGATGAGAATTTGAAACTGTTACAGTATTCTTTTCCCTTTATAGTTACTATATATAACCCGGACGATAATTGCGGCAATATTATTTCGTCTCCTGCTGCGACGTCTCCTTTTGGTATGTTTGCAACTTTTCTCCCGCTTATGTCGTATATGAGAATTGCCGCATTTTCTATGTCGGCCGTAATAAGCAGCGAGCAATCTCCTCCGCGGCAGATTAATATTGCCCGTTCTTTATTATCTTCATTGTGCGATTGCAGAGATGATAGCCCGAGTATTTCTTTTAAACCGTTCCATGCATCCAGTTTACCGTAACCCCATGTGTTGTTTGATGTGTTTCCCGTATATTCGTCCTGTATGGCAGTCCGGCTTAAAATCTCCCGGACTTCATCAGGCGTCAAATCCGGCTTGGCTTGTAACCATATTGCCAATGTACCTGTTACCATGGGGGCGGCAGCCGATGTTCCCCTTATGGAGCCGTATACATATTTGCGGTTGTCGATGATTATGGAATCTCCTTCTTTGAGCCTTGCCGAGTATGATATGTTGTTTATTACGGCTTCGGAATATGGGGCTACAATCCATTCTCCGGGGGCGGAAATATCCGGTTTCATACGTCCGTCGACGGTAGGCCCTTTGCTTGAGAATGAAGAAATGTCGCCTATCCCTGACGGGGAGGTGGAAAAGTCTTTGCTTTTGTATGCTCCTACTGATATGATTTGTTTCCCTACTCCGCCGATTTCGTTTACCGTATAATCGTTGTCTCCGGCACTCCAGCCCGCAGGCGTGCTGAAACTTTTAAATCGGGAATATGTGTTGTCTGCCCATCCGTGGATTGTACCGTTGTCGCCGAACACCTTTATTCCCAATGAGTAGCCGGCTGTAACGCTCGACATGTTTGCTGCTATGTTTATATGCGGCCTTCCGCTTCCGGGTTCTGTTTCGCAGATAATATCGATGTTGGCGTTTATACCGAGATTCCCGTCTTTGTAAAAATAGAGCGTTTGGCTGCCAGATGATTCAGCCTGTATAGTTTTGGATTCGGCAATGATTTTTCCCGATCCGTATTGCAGTACGCAAAGTTTTATGTTGAAATTTTGCCCCTGTTCGCCGTAAAAATCACTGGTGGACTTGTATCCGTTTCCGTATTTACTGATAAAGGAGAAGAATGTCTTCAGTGTGTCTTGCGGTGATGTGATGGTTGTTGAAATATGGCTTGTGCTGTTCCCGTCGTTACCGGCTGCTCCGACCAATAGACGCCCGGCTCCTTGCATGGAGTCGCATACCTTGTCGAAAAGCGAGTTCCCGTCATGCGGTCCGGGTGTGTCGCCAAGACTCAGGTTTACCACGCACGGTTTGTTTACCATATCGGCATAATCGTAGATGTATTTTATCGCATCGGAAATGCAGGCATAGCCGTCGCCCAGCGATGTGCTGTAACTTACATATACTATATCGCTTTCCGTTGCCATGCCGTAATAATCAATCCCTTTGTCGCTGCCGGCAGCTATTCCGCCGACTGCTGTGGCATGTGTCTCGCTCGTTACGTCTGTGCCGTGTGCAATTATGGATGCCTCGTCGCCAAGTTCATTTCCGTATGAAAAATTTTCAGGAGGTGTTCCGCTTTGTGATTGCAGCCATACCCGTTTTATTCTTAGCTCGTTTTCGGAGTTGAAGAATCCTATGTGGTCCAGTTGCATACCCCTGTCAACTATTCCTATAACAACCCCGTCGCCGTTGAAAGGATAGGGGAGATCTTCTTCGCCTATTATCTTGTTTGCCAATACGCTTTCTCTTGCAAAATCCATTCTCGGTTTGGGAGAATAACCGAGGTCTATGCGTTTGACGATGTCGTCGGAAGCCAAACTGTATATCGAATCTATCGGCATCCTGACCGATACTATTGAGTCAGTTACCATGTTTACGGCAGCACCGTATTTTTCTAAAGCTTGAGGGTCGGCACCTTGTCTTATAACTATATATAATCCTGCATATTGAGGTTCGGTGTCCGCTGTCTTGCCGGCTCTTGTGGTTATAATATTCTCTTCTGCAATTCTTTTTAATGCATGTTGAGTGCTTGCCGAGAGTTTTTCTTCGGCCGAGATTGCGATTGTGTGCAGAAGCGCCAGTATAACCGATATAACGAACCCTTTCATGTATAACTATTTTTCCCGCGTGCAGTGTAGGGGTTTGTTTACTTGCCTCTGTAAATATACCAATAATATGTAAATAATGCAGCTTGTTTTTTGGAAGAGTTGCTTATCTTGTAATTGTATCGGCGGGACATGCTTATAATGTTATAACGGAAACTTTTTAATTGTCGGTATGTCTATTTTTTCCCTGCAAGTTTGAATTTTATTAATTCCACTCCTTTTATAAAGAGGCGGCACCACATGAGGAACATATTGGAATATACTCCGTTTTCCTTACATGCAATCAGACACTCCCTGTTAATGATGTTCTTGCTCTTTATAGATTCCGTACTTGCTCCGCCTGTACGCATTGTAACAAAATCCATAGGAAGATATTGGGTTTTTATCTTTTCTTTATAGATAAATCTCAGCAGCAGTTCGAAATCGGATGCTATTTTAAAATCCGTTCTGTAAATGCCGAGTTTGTCATACAGGCTCTTTTTTACATAAAATGACGGGTGTGCAAACATGAAACCCATTCTCATCATCCACGGACGGAAATATGCCGACGAGTAATATCTTACGGGTTTGGACAAATTATCGGCATCGACAAAGTGTATATCTCCATATACGGCATCTATATCGTTGCTTTCGAAAGCCTTTACTATATTGGCCACGACGTCGGGCGAGGTGAAAAAGTCGTCCGAATTAAGAACTCCCACAATGTCTCCTGAGGCAGCCTTTATCCCCTTGTTGAATGCATCGTATATGCCATTGTCCTTTTCACAAATTATGTGTTGTCTGTATGTGGAAAGGGTATTGGCAATATCGACGGTATTGTCTTTCGACAGTCCGTCCACGATAATATGTTCAATATCGGGATACGTCTGACTGTTTACCGACTTTATCGTGTCGGCTACTGTTGCAGCGCTGTTATATGTACATGTTACAATAGAGACTTTCATGTTTTTATGCTATTCTGTAAACTAAATTACCTATCCACTCGTGTAGAAGCCAATACCATTTTGTCGGTAGATTTATGTCCGGCAACCATTCAGTCCACTTTCGGTCGTGCAGTATTGTAGAATCGACGGCATATCCGTCTACCTCGAATCCTGCCTGTTCAAAGACATATAGTGAGCGTTTGATGTGTATGGCGGATGTTATAATCAGTACCGGCTCTGTTTTTATTTGTTCGCCCATTAGTTTTAATATGGCGGTGGGATGCTCTTTTGTATTTCTTGCTTTTGTTTCAAATATGACATGTTCGGGTGATACGCCCCATGTTGTTAAATATTCAAGTGCCACATCTTTGTTTCCTCCGTTATCTACGATAGAGCCGTCTCCGGATATTATAATATTTTTTATTGTCCCTTTATGGTACAGCATAACCGCGTCTATAAGGCGGTCGGCAGCTTCGTAGAATTCCAATCTGTTGCGAATGGAATCATATTCCGAGTATCCCCCTTCAACTATTCCGTATGTATAAGTTTTGTTAGGTTGTATCGGACTTGAAATATCAGATACCCACGATTTTTCTGCTGCGTAGTATAATGGAGCATTGGTAAAAATCAAAAACAAAAATGCGGCTGCCGATGCAGCATATATTTTTGCTTTCTTCTTTTTAATGAATATGGCTGCTGTCAATGCAGCAAGTATGTAAAGCCACGGGCTCGATATATACGAAAATATGCGGGATAGAATGAAAAACATGTTTACAATTCAATATTGTAGTGATATTTTACGTACTCCTTTATTTTATCTTTATCAGTACCGCAGTTCTTTTTAATCTCCAGTATTTTAGCATCTACAAGCGTTCTGTACCACCATCCTTGTAGAAAATGCCACAAAAAACCCTCTTTGCCGTCGAGGAAACCTCCTCTTAAGAAGTATCGGAAGCAGAAATAAAAGAAACTCCTCCAAAACAGCGGCATACGGGCATATTTGTCCTTCTTTTTCCTCTTTTCGAGAGTTTCTTTGCTGAACGTTGATTTGTCGTTTTTGTGAACATCATTCGAGATCAAACCGATTTCATTGTCCAACATTGTAATAGCTTCGCGTATGGAGTAATTGTTGTGCTTGTCTGTGAAGAACCCTAATGTGTTTACGTTGTCATCGACAAACGGATTTATAAAGGTCGTACTTTCTCCTTCAGACAGAGTCATATGTTCGTCCATCCAGCGTTCTTCGCATCGAACATAACCATATTTGAACAGCCGTATCATTGCTACGTCATTGACTCCGTGTTTTATAATGCGTCCCATAAAGACGCGTCTTAGTGGCAGGACTATGGCAGATATGTTATCTGCCAATGACGGAAGTTTGTTTTCAATCTCTTTAATCAATTCGTCTGACAAGTATTCATCAGCATCTAACCGCAATACCCATTTTGTCTCTATTTTTATATTGTCTATTGCCCAGTTCAGTTGTCTGGCATGATTCCCTTCCCATTTATGCTGAATGACTGTAGCTCCGCATTTTTCTGCGATAGAGACAGTGTTATCTTTCGAGAAACAGTCTATAACGTATATTTTTTTTGCCAGATTCCCTAACTTGGTAATACAACGCTCAATGTGTATCTCTTCATTCAGGGTAAGAATTATTACGGTAATGTCTTGCATAATCTGATTATATAATATTTTATATCTTATGTGGTATAAGAGTTTTTTAACGTTGAGTACAAGTCTCTTGTACAATAACCCGCTTCTTTAAAAATACAGCAGGATTACCGCCAACTACACTCCACGGTTCAACATCTTTAAATACACAAGCTCTTGCTCCGACAACGGCATATTCTCCTATCGTAACTTTTGGCCCTATAAATGCTTCAGAGGCTATCCATGCAAAATCTTTGATTGTTATTGTTGATGGAACCATTGGAAATGCCGGAGAAGATATGTCGTGGGAGCCTGGACATATAAATGCCCTATCTGAAATTATTGCATTATTACCGATAATGACATTCCCTGTATTATAGATATTAACATGATTCCCTATACAGCTGTTTTCTCCTATTTCCAAGTTCCATGGAGCCCATATTTTAGCTGATGCACGGATGGATGTGTGTTTCCCAATTTTTGCACCGAATATCCTTAGTATGAAATTACGCCATTTTTCAAATATAATAGTAGAAAAGGGACGGAATAAAAACATATAGACTATATTCCATGCAACCCTTGCCATTATATTTTTATATGACAACGTCCTCTTGTATTCCGACCCTACCTTTATTTCATTATCATTCATATTATAAAATCAGGTTTATTATTGTTGATACCCAATATATATTCGTATAGCATTTTCATCTTTTTTGCACACTCTTCTATAATGTATTTTCTTGTAACGACTTTTATTCCGTTTTCGCTCATTTCATCATAATCTTTTCCCGGGGTAGAGTATGCCGTAACAAGAGCATTGCATAATGAGCCTGTGTCATTTTTTATCCACCAGCCACAACGGTAATCGTTCAATTCACTCCAGGGAGTCCCCTCTGTTGCGATAACAGGAATCCCTTTGGCCAATGCTTCCGGGACAACCATCCCGAAACATTCCGACTTGCTCGGCAGCACAAGGTACTTCATCGTAGCATACATCCGCTCTGTTTCTTCGTGGTTTATTTGCCCCGTAAAGCGGACATTATCCATTTGGTGCCTCTTTGTAAAATTAAGTAATTTTTTTAAATAATAAGTATCATTACACCCGCCAATTATCAACAACTCTCGGTCGCTTTTTACAAACCCGGCCTTGTACCATGCCGACAATAGCGTTTCAATATTCTTTACAGGGTCTATTCTTCCGATATATGCAAACCGGCATATGGGATCATTCTCCTTTTTACAACTGCAAATTTCATTTTTATTTATGCCGTTTGGTATTATCGCCACAGGTGTATTTATTCCTGCTTTCCTGATACATTCTGCTTCATATTTGCTTGTGGCGTGGATGCATGCTGCCCGGGAGAGTTCCTCTTTTTGAAACAGAGAAAGAAAAGCTCTTTTGCCCAAAGACGTGTATTTCAGCGCATTTTCGTTGAGCATGCCGTGCACGGTAATTATGTACGGCTTTTTTAATTTCTGTGCAGTTCGTGCGGTGATATGGGTCGGGTATGTCCATATACCGTTTGCATGGTACAGATCAAAACCTCTATTTTCGGATAAATATTTTTTTAAATTGCGGGAGTAAACGAACTTGGTTTTTCCGTCGTATTCAAAAGCGACAATCCCTTTTCTGTCCGATCCCATAAACAGATCGTTGGGGTGGTGGGGCAGGAGGGTAAGGAGAGTCGTATCGACCTCTTGCCTTCGAAGTTCATCGAAGAGATTCAGTGTAGCCGATGCCGCTCCGCCGCTCGACAAGTTCAAATCCGTTATGGTTTGAAGAATTTTCACGTTCAATCAATATATAAAAGTCGGTTTTTCTCCCCCTTTCAATATCCACTCGTACAATGTTTGCATCTTTCTTGCAACAGCCTCAACCGAATAATTCGTTTTTACAAACTCAATACCCCGTTTCCCCGTTTCCAGACGGTTCTCTTCCGATAATTCAATGGCTTCATGTATTGTCGTTCTCAACGATTCCACTCCGTCTTTTATCCACCATCCGCATTTTTCGCTGTTCAGTTCATCCCAAGGTGTATGTTCCGTGGCTATGCACGGGACGCCGTTTATAAGTGCTTCAGGTATTACCATGCCGAAGTTCTCCGATTTACTGACAAGCATAAGATAATCAAAACTCCGTATGCATTCAGTCAATTCGGCTCCGGATAAAAAACCTGTAAATACTACATTATTGAGATTATGCTTTTGTATATATTCCACAAGTATTTTTTTGTATGTAGCATCACCGTCTCCGACAATGATCAGTTCGCATTCTGCCGTTTTGTTTCCCAATGCGTTCCATGCTTCGAGCATTATATCAATGTTTTTTATCGGGTGTATCCTTCCTACAAATCCGAATCTTCTTTTTTTATTCGTTTCGGTTCGTACAGGTAAACACCCCGATATATCTATGCTGTTTGGGACAATAGCTATCGGGTTTTTATAACCTAATGCCGCAATGTGTTCAGCTTCTTGGCGGCATGTGGCCTGTATTGCTGCAGCCTGGTCTATGTCATAACGTTGAAACAGTGTTAATGCCAGTTTCTTTTTCCACGGCTTTGATTCCAGCCCGGCCGGATACAGCATGCCGTGCGGTGCTATTATATATTCCCTTTTTGAATCGCGTGCATTTTTTGCCGTAATATGTGAGGGGTATGTCCAGAGTCCGTTTGCGTGATATATATCGTAATCGGTGTCAGTTTTCAGGTAATTTCTGAAATTGCGGCTGAATACAAACGGATTTGCCGCGTCATTTTTTACCGCTACAATGACATCTTCGTCGCTGATTATGCTGTCATTACTGTTTGCCGGAGCCAATGTTAAGATTTTTGCATCAATACCTGTTCTCCTTAATCCTTTGACAAGGTTGTATGTACAAGTAGTCGGTCCGCCACTTCCCTTGTTTAGTCCGGATATTGTGTGTAGAACTTTCATATTACAAATTACGATATAATCATGTGTAAAGTATGCTATAAATTCGTATATGTTTCAATTTGCTTTTTATCTCGGATATCAAAATCGTATTTCAAAGCATTTTCTCTATAAATATTATAATTCTCCTCTACTTGTTTTATTGCCCTGTCGAAGTCTTCCTTATCATCCAACTTGAAAGTACACCCTATATTTGATTCAATAACCATTTCATTTGAGCATCCCACCCGGTCGCTTGTTATAACAGGTATGCCCCAATATATGGCTTCCTCAACAACTACTCCCCATGTTTCAGTACGGGATGGAAGGACAAATATATCATGGGCTTTATAAACTTCAGGTAATTTTTCATTTGCAATAAATCCGGTAAATCTGATATTTTCTTTTGCCAATTCTTTTAACTCTTTTTCAAGAGGGCCTTTCCCGGCAATAGTCAGAGATTTACCGTTCTCGTTGAATCTCTCTATCAGGAATCTTAAGTTCTTGCATTCAATAAGTCTCCCCACATATAAAAATCGTTTGGGGTTATTGGATTTGTTGTTGATATTTCGCGGAGCTTTATTAAATATTCCTACACCTCCTGTTATTTCAATCTTCCCTTTATATGCTATGCTGTCAAATATTGCCTTGTGGGCGATACCTGAAGGTAATGCTATACTGCATCTGTTTATAATCTTCTTCTTTATAAATCCTTTTATCCCCGAGATGGCCGATTCATAAATTGTTGATTCACATAACATGCAGTTTTTACTTTTGGACGATATCAATGCATACAAATTGTATTCAGGGACAAACCAGCCGGAGAAAAGAATCTTTTTACATGATATGGAACGCATTAATTTCCACAAGTTAAAGAATGTCCTTAATTTATTCCGTTTGGCAGAATCTCCATTCCAAAGGAATCTATATTCGAAGTTATACGAAATATTATTATCCAATATTTTATTTACAGCTTCCTCTCCATATCCATATAGAACAAGAAGAAGTTTTTTTCTTTTTCCTATTTCATTACAAAGATTTACTTTGTAGAAAGAAGGTGTATTTGTCAAATATACTATGTCGTAATACTTTTTCATATATTCTAATTATTGCTTGTATAGAACATTATATGCAGCTTGGACAGTACCTACTCCAAGCCAGACCATAAAACAAAGGACTCCTCCTGCAGAGAATATTTCCCCTTCTGCAATCATATGGACACACCAGAATACCATCATGGAGGATAAATATATTGCGTATAAATTGTCTTTCTTTTCCATTTTAAAACACATTCTGAAAGATCTTATCCATAATGATATTATACCGAGAAACCCTAATAATCCTGTCATGGAAAAAACGCCTAACCAAGAAGAGCCGGGTTCTATATTTCCATCGTATGTATTGGCTGTGATAAACTCTCCGCTATATTCATTTTTCCCAACAACGAGTGGAGCATAACAAAAACCTATCCCTACAATAGGACTTGAATGAAACTCTTTTATTCTTTGTATCCATATAATTTCTCGAGAAGATGCTAAATTCATTTCTCCGGTTTCTGCATTTATGGCAGCTTCGTTCTTTTTTTCTATACCTTCCATATATCCGTTCCATAGAGGGTATGTTAATATAAATATAGCTAATATTGAGATTCCTGTTTTTGCGAACTCTCTCATATTGTGTCTGTTTTTACGGTAGAAGAAAAATACCATAGCCAATACAAAACCTGCCAATGATATTCTGGAAGCTGCCAAAAGAAGGGCTACAAACGAAAAAGCAATTAAAATTATTATAATGATTCTATTGAATTTGTTTAAGTATAGATAATATATTAAGGTTATTAGTGAAATAGCTGATATAGGGGCTATCAACATTGAATGGTTAGTTATTCCCGCAAAAAAGCCTCCGGCAGACCGCTCGTTAAAAATTATAGCCGGAATAGAGAAAACCATTATTAGTATAAGCAGATTGTGTATGTATTTGAACAGGTTTATTCTGAACTTATCATAAAAGTTAGATTGAATAAACGGGGATGCAATAACCGTAACTATTACAAATAATCCAAATCTTGCCCAAGGTTGATATACGGTAGGTATGTCATTCAATAATATGCTTAGCATACAGCAGATATATATGAATGACATGCTTACACTAAGCCGTTTTATTGTAGCCTGGAAAAAGGTTAATAACAAGGCTATAATCAGAATGGCATAGTATAAATTCCCCAAAGAAAATGTCTTTTGGGTTATTGCTCCATTTACAACAGCGAGGGCCACAAAAGCTGCAATAAAATTTATTCTATGGAAAACTTTATTAAGATTACCTTCCCGTTTAATTAGTGTTGCCATTCAGTAATATTTTCAGATTATTTTTTATCTATATAATCGAGAAAATCTTTTACAAGCAAATTTATGTTTATATCATATTTAAGAGTCTGCTTATATCTACATTGCATGTATTTATCAATATATTCAGCCAAAGATACAAAATCTCCCTTATCTATAAGCCATTTATCAATGTCATTTTCAGGAATAAGTTCGGAGATACCTTGCCCCTTTACTGCAATAAACGGAACGCCACAAGCATATGCTTCGGTATATACACACCCGAAGGCTTCATAATATGATGGCAATACAAACAAGTCTATGCTATTGTAGAATGTAATCAATTTTTTGTGATCTGCTTCCGTCTCAAATTTAATTATGTTTTCAAGACCGTTTTCTTTAACAAAATCTTTACAACTTTGTAATGTCGGGCCACTCCCTATAAACTTAACTATAATATTATCACACCCTTTATCCTTATGTAAAATTTTTATGGCTTTTATAAGTGTAATATGGTCTTTTATTATGCTAAAGTTGCCTATACACCCTATTGTAAATTTATTTTTATCCCTTAATCCCGTAATCGGGTGAAATTTGGATGTATCAACTCCATTATATAATATATAAGAATCTTTTATTTGTATTCCGTCGTAAGCTCTTAAATATGATAACGTTTTACCGCTTACACCCACATGTAAATCTATATTGTTGCATATATTGGTTCCATATCTGATTACGAGTTTCTTGTGCCATTTATAATCGGCAAAACACCCGAGCTCTAAATTTAATACGTCAAATCCATGATGTTGCAGAATTGTTTTTATATTGGGATTTATCCTTTTTAATGCAATGGCGTATATGGCGTTGTCTGTAACGTGACTGTGAACGACGTCAATATCTGCTATACGTATTCCTATATCCTTAATTTTGTTTAAGAATGAACGTATGGTCATATTGTCAAACATGCCGGGAAGAGCATTTGACGGAATATGCCATGTCTTGAATCTGTAAACAGGAATATCGTCATAGATATAGTCCTTCAGTTTATTGGAACGGCATGGTTTTAAAACAATTACCTTATTGTATTTGCCTGTTTTTATGATGGCATTTACCTGGTCATATATGTATGGACCCCTAAATGAATCGAATTCCGGAAAGAACGGAGTTACTACCAAATATATTTTCATTTCAAATAGAATTTAATAATTTAATCCATTCTTTTCCTATATTATTCAATGAAAATTTTTTTACTGAGTTTGCTGCTTTTGTAGCCATGTTGTTACGTAGATTGTCATCAGACATTAGTAAGTTTAATTTATCCGAATATATATCCATATCGAATGGAGGTATTAAGAACCCATCAACGTTGTCATTAATTATTTCAGATGCCGTTGCATAACTACTGAAAACTATAGGGACAACAGCGTGTTGCATTGCCTCTGTTATTACCATCCCGAAACTTTCGTATGATGATGTCAGACAAAATACAGAGGCTTTACTATAATATTTTTCGGGGGAATCAGCTCCTGTAAATGTTACATTCTTTAAATTGTATTTTATTGATAGATCTTCTAACATTTTCTTATCAGGCCCATCTCCAACAATTATAAGCCTCCAACCATCTTTTATTTTATCCAAATTTTTCCATATGTATAATAGCCTGTCAATCCTTTTATTTTCATTATATAATCTTCCTACATACAGGACTATTTTCTCTTTATTCTTGTTAATTACAGGATTAATG